>CALCCW010000114.1:0-11274 GCA_937900185.1 uncultured candidate division Zixibacteria bacterium
ACTCTTACATATATGTTTTTATTCTTCTTGTTTTTTTTTTAATGATACGGCGACCACCGAGATCTACACTCTTTCCCTACACGACGCTCTTCCGATCTACAATTAATATGAGCAAAAATGGCTTTAAGCCATTTTTCAATCCGAAAAGACCGGACTCCGTGGCAAGCACGGAGAGGAGTGGTGGAGTATGACAGGTTGGCGGAACGGCTCAAGAGTTCCGCCCTACTATACTGCCGCTGATACAAACAATGGTACACCCATACACATATTTATGAACAGTAAACACACCGCAAGGGGTTTGTCACCCGTCCACCGAAAAAGTTTAAGGATTAATTGTCTGTTTTGTATTAATTAGGGACATACTAGAGCGTTTACCCCCACAAAATTATTTTTTATCAATTGTTTTTATAATTTTATCTGAAAGCTTATTATCTACATTGTAAAGAAATTGTTTTATTAAATCAAGGTTCTCATCTGTTTCAATCGAAGAAATTGTTTCTTTTAAAGTCTTAGTTTTTTTTTCGTCTACATATTCTATAAATTGTTTCAACAATAATTTTATAGCAAACATAAGTGTACTGTAATGAGAACTGGTCGCTATCCCTATTTCACTACCATGAATAATTATTGATCGAACTTCATAAATGATTAAAATATCACAAGGATATAAATATTTTTTTTCTTTTAACCCAAAAAGCATTAATCTGTAAGCAACCCTTTCTCCTTTTTGACCAATTTTCTCATTTACTAATAAAGTTTCTAGAGCCGTACATAGATAAACAATTTTATCATCATAATTTTCCTCTTGAACCGCTTTACCTAACCATGAAATTGTTCTATTAATTCTGTTCTGCAGTTCATTACTAAAGTGTTCTGTCTTTTTTAATAATAAATTATAGTCTTCAATATGTTCGGGAGAATTTCCCTTCCAATCAAATTTCCACACCCTGTCATTTTTAAATAATTTTACAGAAAGTATTTTACCTGTTTCTTTTTCAATTAATAGACCAAAGTTAGACACATCAAACATTGTTTGTTTTTCATTGATTGATGAGTATTGAAAGTTAATAAATGATCTCAACGCATTTAATTTCAATCGTGCTTTATATTTTGCTCTATTAAAAACTAAATCTAAATTATTTCCAAATTCAGTAATTTTTATTATTGGTTTATTTAAATGAGTGTTAAAATAGGATTTAATTGAATTATACGAATTATAACTTTTACAAATATTATCATACAAATTTTGATCAAGTGTTGTAATTTTACATTCCCAAAAATCATAATCATTCCAATCTGCTTCTAAATTATCTACACCAAAAACAATTTCATATTCTTTTATTGGCTTAGAAATATTTTTAACGAATTCAATAAATTTATTATTTATGTTTTCTTTAATTCTAAAATTTAATTTTTTAAAATGAATTTCACAAACCAACTCCTTTAATAAGTCATCTAATTCTTTATTGTTTAAATACTCCAAACATTTTTCTAATCTCAGAACATTAAATGTTTTATCGTAACCCCGATAGATTGTTTCATTTAAGTATAAATATTTATTTGTTTCTTCATAACTTAGATGTTCTCTTATTGTCTGTGGTATTTTTATCGAAAGATGATGTTTTCTAAAATCCTCACCTGAAAATTCTGGAGCAAGTACAACTGTATTTATAAGTTTAAATAACTCTTTCTTTATTTTTTTTTTATTCTCAAACAAAATTTCACTCCCCTACTCGGTTGTGCTGACTACCAAATCTATCTCGGTACGGATATCAAGCTCGGTTCCCTCCGGTTCCGATTGTTCAAGCACTGTTTCAGGCAGATAGTTTTCATCGGTACGATAGGTGACAATACCAACTTTGAGAACTTTATCTTCAATAAGTGCCGATGCTTCATCAAGTGTCATACCGACAACTTTCGGCATAAAAGTAAAATTTGATGCTCTTCCGCGATTGACCATCAAATTTACCGAAGTACCCATCGGGATTTCAATGCCTTTGTTTGGATATGAAAAGACGACAACTTTTTCAGGAAGTGTATCAGAAAACGCCCAGGCAATTTCACCCAACACAAGACCTGCGGTTTCAAGATTCAGCATTGCCTGTCTGACTGACAGCCCGCTTAAATCGGGAATTATGATATTTTTTTGTCCGAGTGAAACAACAAATTTAATTATCCGTCCTTCTTTAACATCGGTACCGGCGATTGGAAACTGATTTAACACAATACCTTTTTCTTTGCCGGGGGAGTATTCTTCGGAACTGATTTCATAAGCAAGGTTTAAATCGTTGATGCCAAGCTGTGCTTCGGTCAGCCGTTGATCAGTAAAATCGGGAAGAGCGAATTCCTCACCATGACGGGTTATAATCGGCATTACAATTGAATTTATTACAAAATATAAAACGAATAAAACAATAAGCGGTATTCCGCCATAAGACATAATTTTTCTTGAGGTGCTGCCTTTGGGAAAAAGATTAGAGTAGAAAGAGTTTTTGTTTTTCTTTTTATTTAGTCTTGATGCTTGTATATTCATTTTTCACCATTATGCTTAGTTAAAAATTTTCATATATATCTTATACACAAGAGTGAAAAAAAAATGATAAAAAGGCAAGTTTTAACTACAAATTATCAAGCGTGCTCTTTTCGCTTTAATCTCACGCAGAATGACCCATCCAGTTTACCCACCGACGGATATGTTTTTACATATCCTTTATCAGTAACTAACTCATCGGGATAAAATTCCTTGGCAGATTCAACTTCAAACTCTTTATGTTTTGCCAAAAAGTCTTCGACAACCATATCATTTTCTTCTTTGATAATAGTACAGGTAGAATAAACCAGTACTCCGCCCGGTTTAACCAGCTTTGAAGCCCGTCCAATCATAGACTGCTGAATACGAGCGAGTTTGGTAGTATCCTCGGAGGTTTTTGCCCAGCGGAGGTCAGAATGTTTTCCTGCCGAACCCCAGCCTGAACATGGCGGGTCTAAAAGCACCCGGTCGAACGGTCCTCCTTTAAAATCGTACATATCAGAAATAACCGGTGATATTATTTTTATTCCGAGTCTTTGGGCATTACCTACTAAAATCTCAAGCCGTTCTTGTGTTTTATCAATAGCAGTAACTCGTCCTTTGTTACGCATTCTGATAGCAGCATAGGTAGTTTTTCCTCCCGGTGCGGCGGTCATATCTAACACAGAATTTCCGGGACGGGGATTCATCAGACGCACAGCCATACCGGATGATTCATCCTGCACATATACTTTACCTGATTTAATAAGTTCTGACTCAAGCGGGAGTCCGCCGCTTTCGATTCGTAAAAATTCAGGAAGGTATTTTCCGAAAGAAAATTCTACTTCGTTTTTGGTTAAAAGATGTGCCACTTCATCTGGCTTTGCTTTTAAGAAATTAACACGGTAGGTAACACGGGGGGCTTCATTATAATATGTCAGCAAATTTTTTGTTGCCAAAAATCCAAACTCGTTCATACAGTACTCAACAAAATGATTTGGGTAGCTGTAAAAATCTCCCAGATATTTCACGGGGTCTTTATCTTTTTGAGCAAAAATAATTTTATTTGGTTCTCTGATAGCAGACCGCATGACCGCATTGACAAGATTAGCTTTGGATTTATCAGTCATAAAATGTGCTAAGTTCACTGATTCAGACACTGCGGCAGCATCGGGAATTCTATCGGTAAAATGCAGTTGATAAAAACCAAGACGTAAAATATTTTTTAGTTTTAAAGGAAGTTCGGTAGACGGTTTTGCAAGATAAAATTTTATTTCGTGGTCAAGACGACGACGCATTTTGATTGTACCATTGACCAACTGCAAAAAAAATCTACGGTCGATAGCTCGAAGTTCTATATCAGATATTGCTTTAGCTATTGCCTGCTCGAGTGTTTCCCCTTGTTCAAGGAGAATAAGAGCTTTCACACAGGCTGCTCGTACTTTATCATACTTTTGATTTTTGAATATTTTTTCACTCATATTTTAAAGTTCCATTGCTGAAATTTTTTGTCCATTATCATTTTCTCTATATAGTTCCAGTCTGTGAAAAGAATTCATTAAATAAAGATCAAAGCTCTCACCTAACATTTCTTTTAAAACTTCCCCCGGTTTTGCATAACCGCCCTCTCCAATTCCTAATGTCAAAAACAGTTTGTTCTCATGTATCTCTAAAGCATATATAGCGGGACGCAAATCAACTACGGTTGTCCCTTTTTTCTTATGTCGTTCTACTTCTATTTTATTAAGAGACAGAAGTGTACTGATTTTGTCAGGAAGTAAATCCGGGTTTGGTAATTTATCTAAATCAATAGTATAAATAGCTCTGTTTAGGAGTGCAGAGATTGATTTTGTTTTTGAAAAAATAATTGCAGTATCGAACAAAGTTAGTCCGTCGGGCATTGATTCCTTGAGAGTTTCTGCCATGTAAGGCATATAATTTGAATCAAAAGTAATATCCATAAATTCAGATTCAGATGTAAACCCGAGTGTTAAAGGCGGTCCAAATGAAAGCTTCATAGACGGATTAAATCCCTGAGAATACATAATCGGAAGTTTTGATTTTCGGAGTATTCTTTCTATGAGTCGTAAATTATCAAGATGTCCCATATATTTGTAACGGCTGTCTTTACCAAAACGAAACCGTACTTTATTTTTTGTCGGGGCAAAGGTTTGTTTTGATACAACTTTTTTATTTGCTCTGCCAAATTCCATAACTTGATTTGTATTTTCTAAAATTTCAATATCTCTTTTTTGTGGAATATAATCTTTGAGCTGTAATGAAGTTCTTTGCCGTTCTTTTTTCATCTGCTCAACTGAAACACCTTTGCGGATATGTGACCACGGTAAATCTTTTGAAAAAGGAATAGGCTTTAACATTTCAAAATACTCTATGCCGTGTTCGTGTAAGGCATTTTCCCATCGGGCAAAATCAAAACATTCATTCCATCCTTCAAACCGTCCTCCATTTTTGAAAACTGTTTCGATAACCTTGCCCATTGAGCGACCGCCTCTCCCGATGAGTCCCTGCAAAAGTGATGTTTCCACGACCGGATATTTAAAAGTAACATTGCCGATTCTGTTCTGTTTTTTTATATACAATATTCGCTCTAAAACATCTTTGGGAGAAACTATTTCATCCCATTGAAACGGCGTATGAGCTTTTGGTACAAACGGGGAGAGGGTGACATTGATAGTTTTTCGTCCAGGAGTTTTTGAGCCTATCTGATAAATATTTTTTACCATTTCTATGATAGCATCTAAGTCTTTGGTCGTTTCAGTCGGAAGCCCTACCATAAAATACAGTTTGAGAGTTTTCCACCCTTTTTCAAATGCAAGCGAAACAGTATCATAAACCGCTTCGTCTTGGAAATCCTTTCGGATGAATTTCCGTAACCGCTCAGAGCCTGCTTCCGGAGAAATTGTCAGACCGGATCTTCGAACACGCTTGACGGCATCGAGAAGTTTACCGCTAATAGTACCCGGGCGTAATGATGGAAGAGTAACAGAAATTCTTTCTTTTTCTAATTTCCTTGCTAAAGTTGATGCGAGAGTATCTATTTCTTTGTAGTCAGATGATGAGAGCGATAATAAGGTAACTTCTTCTACACCTGAGTTTCGTACTTGTGTTTCAATAAGTTCAACAATATCCTGTACAGGTCTCATTCGTACCGGTCGATACATAGGACCTGCCTGACAATAACGACATCCTTGAGGGCAGCCACGCATAATCTCAACTGCAAGATGTTTATGTACTGTTTCGACAAGCGGGACAATAGGATGTTCGGGATAGTATTCCCGTTTGAGTTCCGGTTCTATGCGGGCAATTATATATTCAGGGACAGATTCAACAATAGGTTTTCTTAATTCATCGTAAAATGCAGGAACATACACCGACTGAACTTTTTGAGCGATGGCAAGAAGTTTTTCTTTTTTTGTTTGTCCTTTGAGAGTATGAATAATCTCAAGCATTTCAATAAGTCCGACTTCGGCATCGCCTATAAAGAAAATATCAACAAAGTCAGCCATCGGTTCGGGGTTATATGCTGCCGGTCCTCCTGCCATAATAATAGGATAGTTGTCATCACGGTCTTTTGAACGAATAGGTATACCGCTAAGGTCGAGCATATTTAAAAGAGTTGTAAAAACCATTTCATACGAAAGAGTAAAGCCGACGGCATCAAATTCTTTCACATCTTTACAGGTCTCAAGTGAAAACAGAGGGAGATTTTCTTTGCGGAGAATTTCTTCAGCATCAATATCAACAGCAAATGTTCGCTCGCATACAAAACGGTCATCAGAATTTACAATATGATAGATTGATTGAAGTCCGAGATAAGACTGCCCGATTTCATATTTATCGGGAAAAGCGTGACAATAGAGGGTTTTACCGGAGTGGTCTTTGATAACTGTACCGGGTTCTCCTCCGGCGTACCGTCCGGGTTTTATAACATAAGGGAAGAATCTTTTTTCTAACTCATTTTTTAACATATAGGTGCTTCGTTTGCTTTAGGTTACAAGGCAAAGTATACTCATTTTTTTCAATTTGGCAATAGTTATATTTTAGATATAAAAAGCCTTTGTTTTCAAGCTCTTATAGACAGATAGTGCATAATAATTTATATTATAATTTATTATAAATAAGATAAGCACAATGTTTACAAACTTGAGGGAAGTAATGTATATGTCACAAAAAAGAAATGCTGCCTGGTTTTTTTTTCGTGATTTCGTAATATTGATTTTCTGATTTCTGATTTAGTTTTCTTTTGCATACATGTTTCAGAATGGAACTGCACCGCTAAGCTGCCAATAAAAACAAGTTCTCTGTTAAGTTTATTCAACTGAAATTAATACTGATTATACTATTTTTATACAATTTTAATTCATATCCAAACAACTCTTTATTCTTCTAAAGTTCTCCATCGTAAAACCGAATTATGATAGAAACAACAGAGTTTTATCTCGGAGTAAATGCTCCATTGAATTCTTCTGTTTTTGAGGAAGTTTTTACAATCAACAATCCTCATAATGGATGTAATATATGATTAGTACAGAAAAGACAGATTACGTAATTTTAGAATTAAAATAACATATTATAGATAGAAACAAGGAGATTTCCATGAAAAAGATTTTAGGCATAGGTAATATTTTTGTATTGTTAAGCGTAGTTATATTATCTACTGCTACTACCAGCTATGCAGGAGATGCTCCTCCCAATATGGCATCGGGACTTATTATGCAGCTCTTGACTTTTGAAAAAAGTTTAATGTCTACCGGAGGTGATATTTCGATTCATGTTGTCGGTTCTACCGGTTTAGCAGATGAACTTAAAAAATCAATTGGATGGAAAATATCCAAATGCACTTTGAGTAAAGTTACCGAAAGTGATGCTTTGCCAACATCTCAAGTAAATATTCTCGTTATAGCAGATGCTAAAATTGTTTCTAAAGCAATTGAATATACTCGCAGCAACAAGGTTCTCAGTATAACAAACAAACCGGAACTCGTTGAAAAAGGTATATCATTGGGTATTGGAATGAATGATAGCGGAGGACAAAGTATAACACTCAATATGACGGCTTCTAAAAAAGAAGGACTAGACTGGAATCCGGCTATTCTCAAAATTGCCAAAGCAGTAAAATAACCGATTGTATATAAATTAAGGAGAACAAATGAAACTAACATCAATGAAAACTAAGATTGTCGGGCTAATAGCAATTGTTGGAATAGTACTTGGAAGCTTTGTTGCATTTTATTCACCACATCAGGCATCAAGTCTTGGTACTGAAATTATGATAAACGATACGAGATTTATAGCAAAATTACTTTCTGAGAATTTATCTTTAGGAATGCAGACAATTTTATTTGATGATGGTGCTGCATTAAACCAAACATTATCACTTTTAAAAACTAAGGAAACAAGTGAAGAGGCTGCTGTCTCAAATGTTTGGGTGTATGATAATGAAAATAAATTAGTAGCCTCGTTGTATAGTGGTTCCAGCCAAGCTGATAGAACCGATAAGAGCAGCGAATTTGTACTTACTAACGGCGATAATCATATTGATGTGTCGACTCCGTTATATGACAGTGATAAGAATATTGTCGGTTATGTTGATATAGAATTCTCAAAAGCATTTTTACAAGAACAAGCATCTCAAACTACTATGGCAGCTCTATTTATTTCTATTCTCTTAATCGGAATCGTTATAGCTCTTGGTCTTTTTGTTGGTATTCGAATGACTAAACCAATTAGCACCCTTACAAAAATCGCTGAATCAGTATCCATCGGTGAAATTGATTGTACTATAGATATTCAATCAAAAGATGAGGTCGGTATTTTGGCAGATTCATTCCGTAGACTGATAGAATACATGAAAGAACTTTCCAATGTTTCAGAACAGATTGCCGGCAACAATCTGACTGTCTCCATTGAGCCAAAATCAAACGAAGATGTTCTCGGAAATTCTTTTAATACTATGATTCATAACTTACGTGAAATGGTTCGGCAAATAAAAGACAACGCCGAACAGCTTTCAAGTGCGGCAGTTGAAATCTCATCATCATCAGAAGAAATGTCAAAAGGAACTCAAGAGCAGATGAACCAGATGAGTCAGGTTTCATCCGCTATTGAAAGAATGACCGCAACAGTTCTTGAGTCATTTGAAAATACCGGCGAGGCAACCGAAGCATCCAAAAATGCATCCGAAACTGCTACTTCGGGTGGACAACTTGTCTCAGATACTGTTATTGGTATGCAGAAAATTTCCGATGTAGTTCGTGAATCTTCTGAATCTATCGGTAAACTCTCTCAATCAGCTGACCAAATCGGAGAAATAATAGGTGTAATCGTTGATATTGCCGACCAGACAAATCTTTTGGCTCTTAATGCTGCTATTGAAGCTGCCCGTGCCGGTGAACAAGGACGCGGATTTGCTGTTGTTGCTGACGAGGTTCGCAAACTCGCCGAACGAACCGGTAATGCTACCAATGAAATCACAGATATGATCAAAGGAATTCAGACCGAGACTGAAGAAGCGGTTCACTCTATGGAATCGGGTATTCAGGAAGTTGACAAAGGTCGGGAACTGGCTGACAAAGCAGGAAACAGTTTAGGCGATATTGTAAATATGTCCCAAAGAGTGTCAGAGATGATTCATCAGATGGCGGCAGCTTCGGAAGACCAATCCAATGCCGCAGAACAAATAGCTAAAAACGTGGAACATATTTCAGTCATAACCAAAGAAACAGCCACCGGTGCCGAACAGTCAGCAACCGCAGCAGAACAATTGAGCCGTCAAGCTGAGGGTATGAAAGAGATGGTGGCACAGTTTAAAGTTTGATAAATACTGTCAAAGGATTGCTTGTATAATAATTGTTGTAAAGGATTACAACATATAAAAGCGGCAGACGATTTGTCTGCCGCTTTTTTTTACTGTGATTTACATTGTGAATATTTTAATCACAAGCACAAGGTGCCGGTCCGCTTTCAAACATATAAGCTACGAAATAAACCAAATCAGATACATTAATATTTCCTGAGCAATTCATATCTGCTTCTTCAAAACATAGCGGAGCCGGTCCGCTTTTAAACTACGAAATAAACTAAATCAGATAAGTTTATAGTTTCTTGAGTGTCTCCATTTATGTTTCCTCTAATTCCTACACAACATGTTGGAACATGATAAATCCAATTTTGTCGTGAGACGAAATTGGAAGGTTCAAGAGTTTCCAAGTCAGAGTATACACTTGTTGCTGTAACTGTGATCAGATAGTTACCTTCAGAAACTTGAGTACCCGTACTATCAGTACCATCCCATATAGAAGAGTTTTGACCTGAATATTGACCTCCATCGAAAAATGAATTTATTAATGTTAATAAACCTCCTGTGTTATAACGATAAATTTCTATGATAACCGAAGAGGGATCAATTAGAGTATAATTAATAAAATGACGGCTGTTATCAAGATTTGAACTTATTGTAAAATCCAAAACATCAGTACCGGTAGAAAAATACTGTAAGCCACTCTCTTCAGCCCATGATTCTGTAACGGTCATATTTCCTGCGGCAAGATAACCGCCGGTATTTGAAATTGATGTAGGTTCTAAAAATTGATTTGTTCCCGTTCCTGAACTACCAAAACTACACAGAGGGAAAAGGTCATAAGTATATTTTATAACCCTGCCATTTTCTTCATCTAATGACCAAAGTTGACCAAAATTATCAACTTCTAAATCAATTATTGTAGATGTTGTCGGTACTTCACCTAACCATGAAATAACTTCTGTAGTTGTGTCAACAGAAAGCCATACAATCCTGTTGTTTCCTGCATCTGCTACATAAAAATAATTATTGTTGGCATAAGGGTCGTTGGGGGAAGATAACAGCGAACTGCGACCTGCCACAATTGCAGTCGGGTTACAGAAAACCCCGGGAGTACCATCACATCCGTATTCACCAAATGTGCTTTGTAAAACACCATCGATAGTAAACCGTTGTATTTGACCATTTCGGTTCACAACCCACAAATAGTCATCTGCATTGCTGAGGAATGTACCACCATTATTGATGTTTAAGTCTATAGGTCTGCTTAAACCATTACCTGTTATTGGTGTGAACCAACTCATTGCTTCGGTCTGCCAATTATATTTGAGCCTTACTATTCTATTATTATATGTATCAGCGATAAAAATATCGTAAGTATTATTATATCCCAATGCATCACATTTTGCATGAGCATCAAGAGATTTCGCCCATTTTACATTATTGTCACCTGTACCCATTGATGTATATGAACGAATCCAATTTTTTAAATTATCGGTATATACCATTCTGCACCAACTTGGGTCAATGATAAAAGTAGTACCGCTATATAAGTTATAACTTGGATCCATTATATAATCTTGAGCCGCTACCCTTGGATAATTAAAAAGGTCTAAATCCCAAAAAGTATTAGCAACTGCTCTACTCATTTTCCATGTTTCAGGACTTTTATATATTATATGGCTAATGAGTGCTTTATCGCTTACAGACTGACTATAACCTATTGTTGCAAAACCTAAAAAGAGAAACAAAGCTATTACTATGTAGTATAAATTTCGCATTACTCCTCCTTGTTATTAAGTTTTTGTTTGTTCAGTATTTGCTTTGCGTATTTGGCGGAACGTGAATTCGGATTGTTTAAGATAATTTTTTGGAGAAATTCTTGTTTTTTTTCTACAGGCAATTGACGAACTAAACTTTTTAAAAAAGTTTAGTTCGTCAATTG
>CALCCW010000115.1:0-15622 GCA_937900185.1 uncultured candidate division Zixibacteria bacterium
GCTGCACTCCGTATGCCTCATTGACGGCTGCCATGAATTCGGGTTGTGTTATTTGGTTATCTTGCCATAACTGATTGCCGTTTTTATCAAAATATTCAAATTTTCCTGATTTTGTTATGCCATTTCCCCCGGGTGATTTACTTGTGATCAATTTTTTATAATCAGATCGAGGAGCTATAAATTGATTGAAATATAAATCAGCGGTTGTCCAACCTTGAGGAAGTTCGCCGGCTGTCTCCGGTTTGTTCTTGAATGATTTTAAAGATGTCCATGTGTAACGGAAAAAATCAGAATATTTTAGATGCTTTTCCCAAACGTCGTTGGGCAGTCCGTAGTTGTTATTTTTCCCGCCGCCGAATATACTCTTCAAAATACCACTGCCAACTTTTAAACCTACCTCGGCAACAAGTGGGGCTATTCCTAATCGTCCAGTTTTTTTACTGCGTTCTGATATGGAATACATTTATTATCTACCTTTCATCATAAAAAAGAAAAGAACGGCACCGCCTATGAGAATCAGGGGATTATTAAACAAGCCAGAAGAACCATTTTCAGAAGATACGAGTTGTTGCCGTTGTTGCTGTTGTTGTTGGGTGGTCACGGCTGTTTGCTGTTGTCCGCCGCCGATCACCTTTTTGACTACGTTGCCTATTTTGTCCTTAACACCGTTCCAAATATCACCAAAAAAACCATTAATTCCGGCAAGTCTATTTGTTACCTGTATGTTT
The DNA here is from genome assembly GCA_937900185.1 of uncultured candidate division Zixibacteria bacterium. Classification (GTDB taxonomy): domain Bacteria; phylum Zixibacteria; class MSB-5A5; order GN15; family FEB-12; genus QQUK01. The sequence goes on from CALCCW010000115.1 coordinate 729, forward strand.
TTATAGCGGGGTATCGTTAGCGGTTGTTTTGGGATTTGACTTTTTATGATTTCCAAGGCTTGAATAACATCAGGGAGCAGTTCTGTCATTGAGCCGGGAACAATCGGGGTTGCTTTTGCCTGATTTATAGCATCTTGAAGATCTTGTAGATTCATTCGACCGGAGTGCAATAATCCGAGAGTCAAATTTTTTGTTTGATTGAATGCAATACTTTTTAATTTCGATCTATTGTTATTATTAGCCATAACATTTTGAAAAGTCGGCATTTGTTCCACTCCTTTATTTAAAAATGATTTTTTTATATTCAATCGATGTGATTCACCAAAAGGGATTGCACTGGTAGTATCAGTAGCAGTCCATTGGTGATTAATAAACAGTTCAGGAAAAACATGACTAAAACTGTCAAGGTCGTTGCCTATGACTGAAAACTTTGAATCTATCCCTATATTTGCCGCAAATGATGCCATTAATACAGCGTGATCGTCACAGTCACCGGCTCGAATTTTTAAAGTAATTTCCGGAGCTTGAACAGTTTCAACCTCGATCGGGTCTTTTACATATGATATATTTTTTTTTATCCATGAATATAAAGCGAGGGCGGCAGCCGGTTCGTTTTTACTATCAACACCGGCGGCGTTAAGAATATTAAGAGCAACAAGTCGAGTTGTTGGGCGTGTTTGAGATTCCAAAACAAATCGTTTCATTAAATCAACGGTTTCAATCGTTCCGTTTAAACCGTTAGGAATATCACGCACTGTATACTTCATGTTGCAAATAATTGCTATTTTTATGCTTTTGTCAACACATAATCGCAATTATTTGCATAAGTTGTTCAATTAAGCCATGTTATGCTATTTTCGAATTTTTCTCTCATTGCTGATATATACCTTTGATCGGCTGTTGTCACATTTTCTTGATAATATGGGAGTGGTGAGCCTCTTTCTTTTCTCTTGATCAGTAGTTTATAAAGTAGAGGAGTTTTTTTAGCTTCATCAATATCTATAATATTTATCATTTCAATATATCCGTTACAATGGGGGCAGGTAAAGTCAAGTTTTTCAGATTCTTCTTTTTTTATTCGATTGTAGAAAACTCCGCCTGTCCGGATTCTTCTTGTTCCTTTGATAGTTTCTATATAGTCAACAAGTTCAACATAACTATCTGTTTGAGGTGGTTTGATTATATATTTCAAAATATAACCGACCGCTGTTTGAACTTTTTTTATTGATCTAATATCAACTATAAAACTATCACCGGTTAATTTTAACCACGTAGCTGAAAGTTTTTTTTGAGAAATGTAGGGGGCAAAAATTACAGCGTGACAATGCAGATTGTTACCTTTTCCGATTTCAATAGCTGCTATATATCCGGCACCTCTCCACCTCCGCCATTCTTCTTTGCCATTTGGTTTTATTTTTGGTTTTCTTCTTATTTTTTTTCCGCCTATTTTACCGTTTTCAAACTTCATCCGTGTTTGATCTTCGATAACTTTACCTGATGATGTCATTTTACAACTATATTTACCATAAAATAACCGTAAAAAATTACTACTTTCCTTATAAAATCGCTGAATATCTTCACGGCTCGGCATATCGTCATATCTATCTGTTTGCACTGTTAAAGTTAATAAAAAGACGCCAAAACCCTTTATTGGTTTGTGGAAGTAGGGTTTTAAAACTTGGTTCAAACTATTCTTTATTTTTCTTCCATATCTACGACCGCAGCGTTCACATATTCGACTATTGCAAGTAATTGGAACGGTAAACTGCATCTTGTCATTGGGACATTCAAAGAGTTTGTATTGATCTCCGCACTGACAAAACCTGTCAGCTTCGGCATACAAAGAAGATGCTTGTTTGGGAGCGAGATTGTAGGAACGTCTCCTTATTTCAATAGCAATTTTGTGACGTTCATTTTTAGTTAATGGGGGATTTTGAGGATAATCTTTTTCTGTATATGAAAGAATTTTTCTTGACAAGTTGGGGAAAAGTGCCGTTTGTTCTGTATGCATTAAACAATAATTCCTTTATTGTGCTGCCGGTTAACTCCGGCAGCTTTTTTTATTTGCCTATAACTTATAAAAATTAAACAAACTGTGCAATACTGCTTCTTTGTGCAGTATGAATCTTGTTGCATAAAATATATGCATTGTTTTTCATAAACTAAAATGATTGTTTTTTGGTTTATGGTTATGTCGTTGAGTTTCAACAACCAAACTTTTTTTGTTTTTTCGTGTTCATTCATACTACTGCACATTTGAGCAGTATTCTTTTAAGTAAATAGACCGCATGGTACACAGGGGAATATATAGAATATATAATATTTCAGCTCTATCTTGATCTTGAATAGTTATTTCTAAAAAACAATCGTAAACTTCTAAATTAATGATGTGATTTATATTTAAGTCGCTGTCTGATACTTGTTTGATTCCTTTAATAGAAAAATCAACAATATCTCTCATTCTTGTTTTTGGATAAAAATGAATTGTAATATCATGTTTTTTGATTTTTTTCTGCATGTTTATGATCCTCTTTTAGTTCATTTTCTAATATTTTCAGCATTAACCGTCGTAAACAATATTCATGCCCACAATAGTTTAGCTCTTTTGGTTTGTCATTTTCATCATAATACAAAGTTGCGTGACATTTCTGTTTACAGATCGGGCAGTTTTCTTGTGATCTTAATAAATCATCAATCAGATTTTTCATATTTATATCTCCTTGAGTAATTATCAGGATTTCTCCCATAATAACGAATTTTCTTAAGAAAATAATTTAAACTTTGTTCTTCTACCATAATTTCACCTGCAATAATAGCAGCTGTTAAGAAAAAATACATGTTATTTTCTTGAATACCGTTCATTATCCAACTTTCTACACCGGCTATTGTATTATCGGTTTTGTTGGCTATCTCTCTAATGCTATAATATACAGTCATGTTATTGCCTTTCAGTAGTTTACTAATTCCCAAGAACTTATTTACAGTTATCAAGTAAAAGCCGCCTGCGGCGGCATAAAACCTAATCAGGGGGAAATCTGTTTTTCCTTTCCTCTATCTTCCATTTTTTTACCGTTTCTTGATAATCTTTTTCGTATACGTCATTCCATGATTTCTGAAATTTTTCAAACATTTCCGACATTTCTTTTAATTTATAACGATCAGGATGTTCTTCTTTGTTCTCTGATAATAAAGCAAATATATATCCTGATTCAAAATTATTAAGTTTAATTCCATTGTCCGAAAGTATGATTTTTTTTGTGATTTTTTTTGTCATTTTTTATCCGTTTTTTTTTGCTTCTGCAATAATGTCAATTAGATAATCATCGTCAAATTGTTGCACTTCTTGTTCGGTTTCTCCGGCAACAGTTCGGATATATTCTAATTGTTTGCCTATGGAGTTTATTTTGCCCTCAAAGTTATCAAGAAACGTATCTATCAAGTCTGTATAAGCATTATTGAAACTCGAGTGGCTGTCTGCTTTCTTCTGACTTCGTGGTCTGATAGTCGTCACTCTCGAACATTCGGGGGCAGATTCAACGTAAACAGCATAATAGCGTTTGTTCTTTTTCTTTTTTAATTCATTGGGGGTTTCTTCGGGGTTTTTCAAATATGATAATATTATGGTGTAAACGAACAAAATGCCGTCACAAACATCTTGTTTAAGGATATAGCTAATATTGTCGGTGTATTTTTTTTGCTGCTCTTTCAACCATTGATCACAATGATATTGCGTTCCATAATAATTAAAGCAATAAGTGTTCTCTTGCAGTGGATGTTTTTGTTTCGTTCTCATTTTTTTGCCTTTCGTGTTTTCTCTCTTATAAATAGGATTATGTTCATTTTCTTCCCTGATATTCTTTTTTGGGTAAGTCTATCCGTTTTGATAATCATTTCTTTGAAAGTTATAATTACATCACTTGCCGGAAACAGTTCTTCGTAACAAAGTCTGTCCTTATGGTTTCTTTTTGCTTTATCTATAAATCGAATTAATAAGGGTTTATTAGCTGATATCATTATTTTTGCTCCGGTTCAAGTGATTCATTTAACAATTCGCAACATTTTTTGTCTTGTAGTATGAAACACCAATTTGCAAGATTTGCGGCGTGTTTCCTTAATTCAATAATATATTCGTGATACTGTCCGGTTGTCGGAGTTGTTATTAAACACTTGGAAAATTCTTGACCTGCTTTAGCTGCCTGTCCTAAAAGCTGCTTTGGATCTGCGTCGTGCCAATCGGAGCGGTTTTCATGTTTACTGAACTGCAAAATCTGTACACCGTGGAATTTGTTCAATTCTTCAATAAATTGTGTTAATTTCATTTTGTTGCCTTTCTGTTTTTGTATAAGAGAAACATTCCTCTAATATATACTTGATAATATTTTTTCAGTTCTGAATATCCTTTTAATCTCAATAGTAGCTGCCAACCTAAAACATCAGCCATTCTTTCTAAGTGCGTATCACAGATATTGTGACCGTTCATCTTATTAGCATATATTTTAAGGACTTGATCGGGTTTGAGATCATAAAGAGAATAATAAAAGGCATGTCCTAACTCGTGTAATAGAATAGACATTTGAAAACAAACATCTTCATTGTGACCGATAAAGATGTTTTTAGAGTCAACACCATAAAAACCGTGCGATTCATATTTTGCCATAAGCTCATTACTTACATTGAAACGTATACAGCCATATTTAACACCGTATAGTTTACAAATTTTACGTATTTCTTTTACGAATTTACTTAGATCTTTGTGACTTAATTTCATAAATAGCCTGCTTTCTTTTTATGAAGTTGACCGGTAGGGTAGTTCAACCGGTCAACTGGTATGATACATAAACGGCGTTGATAGCCGTAGGGTGGTTTATTATTGTTTTACTGGTTTACTTCACCTTTGCTTTCGCTCGCTTCGTCTGTGGTCTCTCCTGTGGTTTTAGGGGCGTGTGAAATAGTACCTAAAACAGGATTTGTTGCAAAAAAGTTTGTCATGTCGATTAATACGGCTGTTTCTTTTTCCATAGCCGTGCCAAGCCCTGATAGGTTTTGCAGTATTTCTACCTCTTGATCATCTTCTGGAATGAATGCGGCAGCTATTTTACCGGTCATCATTGTGCTAAACATGATTTTCATTTGTTTTGTTCTCCATTAAAAAGGGTTAAGGTTTTATTCATCATATTCTAATGTTCTATTGGCATTGTAGGCATCGCCGCCAGTAACTGTTGGGGGTGTTCCGGCTATAACATTGGCATAAAAAGATAATTCGAAATATGTAAGACCGTCATTTATCCATAAGTTTGGTAGTCCACCAACGCCGTAATAACTTTGACTAGAGGAAACATTATCGTAATTGATCAGGTGCGTCACTACATGATCTTGAACACAGCAATAAACAGTGCCGGCAACTAAGGGAATACCTAAGCCGGCTGCAGATCCCCACCATTGGGATATCCCCGATCCGGCTATGATATTAACAGGAGCATGTACCCTGTTGACCGGTAAGCCGAGAGCATAATCATAAACGGCAAAATTTGAATTTGAACCGGATGTTCCTAAATCGTTACCGTAAAAGAAAAACTGATCTATTACATCGCCGGCGGTTGCTATGTATGTTCTGCCTATTGCTATCAAGGCGCGACTTGCACTTGGGGGGTTGGTTGTCGATACTCCAATTACATTTTTTCCTATGATTCCGGGCATAATTTAAAACCTCACTTTCATTGACAAAATCAGAATATTTTCTTCCTGATCGTAGTCAATCCATATTGTTATATTTTTATCTTTTCGGGTTGCTGCTATTATTCCGATCGTGTCAGCAAAAAGATCACGCCATGAAAATAAAGTTTTCCGGCTGTCGTCAATCTCTTTTAAGATTCCAAGCGTCAGGGCAATTGTTGGGGTTGTTTGGTCGGCTATCATATAAGAGCCAAAAAAATGTTGATATTTATCCGGTACGGATAGCAAAAAAGATTTGTCTCTATAAAACCATGGATCTGAATTTGCGTCACATTTTGGATTTGATAAAAGGATTAAAATAGTAATGATGATTAAAATCAAATTTGTTTTGTTTATTTTCATTTGATTGCCTACTTTCTTCAAAAAAAAATCAATATAGATCCGTTATGCTAAAGGGTTTTGAAAAGTCGCCGGTTGTGTCAACGGCAATATTAGAAATATTACTCCAGTTACCGGCAATATCTTTTGTTTTTATAGCAAAATAATATATTGTTTCTTCATCGAGTCCAGTAATTGTGAGATTTTCAATTTCACCCGGAGCTGCCGGAGTCATGGAAGTTGTAAATCGGGATGCGTTATAAAAGTTTGTTTCTGTTATTGGCTGCTTGCTATATCGAACATCATATTCGGCACAAGTATTGCCATTATTACGGTCTGCCGGTGCAGTCCAAGTTCCTGCAAATTGTGCAGGGGTAATTTGGCTAAATAAAGCGGCTGTGCCTATAATAATAATTGGTAAAATGAGGAAAAAAATAAATAGTATTTTGTTCATATTTTCACCTTTTTTTTTTAAAGCTGCCGATTGCTCTTACTCAACCGGCAGCCGCAGGCGACTGCAACAAGGGATTGTTGCAATCAGGTTTTGGCTCTTGCCAGTGTCTCAAACGCATTAGTCAAGTAGGGAGTTGAAACAATAGAGCATCTTTTTACATCGTTGTCAAAAAGTTGGCAATCTACTCCGACACAAGGTGCATGAGTGATCCCCGGCACTACTTGGGGCTGTCCTGTTATGTCGGTGATATTGGCTTTTTGTTGGACAGGCAAAATCATGGCTGTTGACATAAAAGGACAGATTCCATGTTTCAAATTTTCGTTTTTTTGAGTGAAATTATTCAATTTGTGTGCCTTTCTGATTTAAATTGTCGTCTGCTATAACAAACATACAAAAGACTTCATCAAAAAACAAGCGGAATTTTTCAATTTCTTCCGGTTCTGTTTCAATTTGGTTCGTTAAAATAGACTTTGCCATATTGAACAGGGGGGTTTGGAACATTTTCAATTGTTTCTTTACAGCTTCCGGCAGTGGTGGCAGTGCAATTTTTAGAACCTCTGCGGTTTCTGCAGCGGTCTGTTGGGGGTCTTGAATAAAACCGGCAACGATATAGCTGCCCGCTTTTTCGGCTATTTGATTAACATTCATAGCTGCCAATTCGTCGCTTTCTATGCCATTATCGGCAACTGTTTCGGTGTTTGTGCCGGTTTGGTCTACGGTTTTTTGTCCGTTTGCCTGAATAAGTGCAGTCGGTTGTTGTTCGGGTTTAAGTTCTGTTTTTTGATTTAATGTTGGCACAGTGGCAACTGGCGTACCGACGTTCATTTTTGCTCCGCCGGATTGAGAGACCTCAAGGAATTTCATAAAAGCCTGCAAAGCTTCACGTCCAAGATCATATATAGTTGAGCCGCCATTCGTGGAAGCTGTTGTTTCCGGCTTTAGCATCGTCGTGATTTCGACAAAGGATTTTAATTGATCAACCATATTGCCGTTTGGATTTTCAACAACAGATTGTTGTCTGTCTAAAAGAAGATTGAGCAGCGAAGTATTTACATCGGCGGGAAATATTGATTTTATCATAGCAATACGCTTTAGAGATTCTTCGAAATCTGCCATGCTTCCGCCTATGGGAATACCGTTGACATTTAGGTCTGTGTCAACAACTGCAGGAGTTGCTGCCAATGGTTGTGCATTTTTTCCACGTACAGAAAAAGGCACTAATTCTGCACGTGGTTGACCGGCAATAGTGATCAACATCTGATCAGCGAACCGGTTGTTAATCTTTTGTTGAAGTCGATATTTTCCCCCGCCAAATTTTTGCCTTAATAATTCCATATCGTCACCAACTTGAAGCAATCCTACATATCCGGCAACGTCCTCTCCTTTATAGACTTTTGGTTCAACTCTGTAAATCTCGATTTTTACATCAGCAGAACCGTCACCGAATAATTCATCTAACGAGGGATAAATTTCACCGGTATTTATACTGGTGGGTTGATTATCTTCCAAATCTTCCAAAGTATCAGATAGATCAATGTCAATGTTTTCGTCAATAATCTTTTTATCGGTTTTTGGGGATTTTTGTCTTGCCATGATTGTGCCTTTCTTGAATCTGTTTTAATTGTGTGGTCTACTGGTTGATATTCTTTGATATCAGATAGCCTAACAGTAAGAGGGATATAATTACTCCGACCTCTTTTTTTTTTATAAGATCGGTTACTAACGACATGCCTACATATTCAGTTCTGCGAATATGGTCACCGGTATCATTATCGTATGGGTGTGTAATTATTCCGCCCCAGCGTGCCGGTTCTCCATTTATTTTAAATGGTCTTGTGTCAAAGTGGAAACTAACGGCATCAGCTTCATTTATATAGACTCCAATACCTCCAAATTTTTGACTTGATTCTGCGAGTTTTAAGATTTCAATAGGGTTGATACCCGCCCATGTAGTATCAATCGCAATTCCCTTGCCGTGTGTCTTGGGGTCGTTCTCTCTATAATCAGAAAGGATGACAGGCATCGAGCCAACAAGACCTATGAATCTGTCTAAGTTTTTTACTATGGAATATTGTAAACCGTCCGAGTGTTTAAAGTCGGACGGTTTTAAATATAACATTTCATTCCATTGAGACGCTGTCAACATATTTTAGTTCGTTCTAACTTGATCAATAAAATCGGCATAATTCAAACTTATTTTACTGAACATAATTGTTCCGGCAATATCACAAAGAGAGTCGGAGATTATTTCCTCTTCTCTTGGATCAAGTCCAGGGATCATCTCAATTGCAGTTTGCTCTTCACCGGTAGTGGCATCGATTGTTTTCAGCCATGATATTATTTTTTCCGGTGTTGTTAATTTTTCGGTGATTTGTGCGGTAACAATAGCCGGCAGTAATTGAGTTATTGCACCGGTTAAAATATCTGCAAGGTCTTTGTTTCCTGCTTTTTCTTTTGTTCCTTTTATTGCTTGAAATAAAGCAACACCAAATTGGAGTGCACCTCGTAAAATTGAGCCAAATTTCATAGTATTTCTTTCTTAAAGGTTTTGAGTTTTTGTTATTTATTCAACCTGCCAACGTTGAAGCAAAATTTTTATTTTAGTAAATTGATCTCCAACCTGAACATTCACCAAACTGGCAACAAGGGAACCTCCTGGTAAAAGCCAAACATCTGCCGGCATACAAACAAATATGTTACTTGGATAATAATAAGAATGGTAAGGTAATCCTGGTTGAAAAATCCATTGTCGTATTAATGAAGCTGCTTGAACATCTGTCGTTTGAGGTGGAATTAGGTTTATTTCGTCGGAGCTGTCAGGATGTCGGGTATATAATAAAACTGCTCTATCGGCAGCGTTCGCATCTGTGTCTAATTGGCATCTAACACCTAAAAGGCGGGCTATATATTTAGGAGCGGAGCTTAGTCCTGGCAGAAGATAAGAGAATGAAACTCCTACTGCAGGATCAGCAAGTTCAAGTTGTACAATTTCGCCGACTCCTCTTGGGGCGTAACATCTATTTCCGGCATTATCAGCCATTTGTCAACCTACCTTTGATTTGACAGTACAGCGTAAAAAGTCATTGCAGTTTGTGCGGCGACTGTCGGGTTTTCTAAAGTTATCCGCATCAGCGGCATTTGTATAACTAAAAAGCCGTCGTCGCCCTGCGGGGTTGGTAAATCATATGCAGTTGCTAAAACATTGGCGGCAGCGGTAATTGTTGCAAGTGCAATCCATGTTCCATTATTGATTGAGCCTTGAACCGTAAGAATACAAGAAGTATCGGTTAATAAGGAAAACCTCAAAAATGGAAGTTGAGGGCAACGTGCAACAATATTAGACGTGCTTGACGGTCTGCCTATACCGACTGTAATAGTTGTTGTCGCTGCTATAACAGTGGAACTATACCATGTAGTAATATTATTGTTCATCAGCAGGATCTCCCCTCAATAGTACATTCAATCAAGTTGTTTGCTGTTGCATTATTAAATAAGCGGAATTTAACAGACCAACCGGGAACTTTTATATTCTCGTAAAAGAAAGGAAAAAGTCCGGGTAAATAAAGTCCACTGTGCAAGTCCCATATTAAGCCGTTTATTGAAACTAAGATTTCTAAGGTTGCACCGTCAACGTGACCAACCATTCCCGAAATATTAAAAATTTGATTTTTGGCGTGAAGCCATTCATCGGCAGCGGCATACACCGAAGTCCCCTCTTTGACATACGCATTTGCTCCATTTGCTAATATAACATTAATATAACCAAAAGAAACATGAGGATGAATCTCTGCGGTTGGTGCTGCCGGATATGCTTTAAATTGTCCTATTTGTTGTGACATATTTTATTGCCTTTATGTTGGCAGTTCAGGGGTTGCCGGTTTGTAAAGTCTACCGGACAAGCGTCCGATCATCATCAATTTGGAATTAAATAAAAAACGTGGGGTTACAGAAATAGAAATAACTTGACCGGATTGCACAAAAATAGGCTGTACTTTCATCGGGTCAGAAACTGAACCAAAAGACCAATAAAAATATTCGTTGACGTTATCAACTACATTATCAAGTCGACTTTCATCAACCATAACTCGCCAACCGACTGACTGCATACTTGGTACAACAGGGTTTGAATAATAAACTCCTATATATTCCATTCTTGCAACTTGACCTTGGGGAACTGTAAACGAGACTAATGGAAATGATAAATTCGCACCGGTGTCTTGTACATCTTCAAGCACTCCGGTAATATCGACAACCTCATTAAAACCTTTATGAGTTGCCGCTTCCATAATAGCACGGCTGTTTGCCAACAATTTATTTTGAGCATCAAAGATGTTATTAGTTCGTGCGATGCTTTCCGGCTTACCTCTTCCAATATTTGGGCTGTGGCTTAGAATTGGCGGTTTGTTTCTGTTTGTCGTTGTTTTTTTCTGAAACAATTAGAACCTCTTAAATTCCCTGCACTAATTTGTTCCCGTGTAATACAACTTCAACGTTAGTAGCAGTAGCAACGTTGTTTGTCACGGTAATAGTAATAGACGAATTCTGATCAAAGAGACGAGGCGGATTAAAGGCATATGGCAAGCCACCGTTTCCTCTAATGTGATCAACGCCGATTGCATTATTGAACAATGTCCGACCTTTTGCACTATCGTCGATCTGAATAGTTCCGCCCCAATTCGTAACAACAAGATTGACTTGTGTAACTGAAATCGTCAAATATTTTGCTTCAAAGGGTGCATCTGCGGCAATGCTGATCAAAGAAACAACAGAATTCCCAATGACTGCGGGAATCGCCATGATTCCCGAACCGTAGCAAAAATATAACTGCATTGTTTTCATGTTTATTTTTTTCCTATGTTTAAATCTTTTTGTAACGTCGGCAGAATTACTGCCGACGTGATAGTTTAAAGCTATTATCTAACCGGTCTTGTCTGTTGTCCGTGCATAACAATGGTCAAATCAGTAACGGCGGCAAGTGCTGTGCCGACGGTAACAGTGACAGCTATACTTTCCTGATCTTCCAAAACAAGAGGATTCTCCAGTTTGTAAGTATTGAAAATGTTACTTGTACCGTGATTCATTTTAAATTCTGTAGCGGCGGGGGTTATGTTTGAGAATAGTTGAGTTTCTCCAACTCCCGGGGGAACTTCTTGTGCAGGTAAGCGTAAGAATGAAACCTGCCCTATTTGAACGTTTATATCAGAATTATTATAAAAAGTCTCGTAATCAACCATTGAGACTATTGCACCGCCTGTTGCCGTGTTTCTTAGATACATGGACACAGCGGTAATCGTCATGTCTATACCTTTTTCAAGCCGTCCGGCTTGAACAAGGTTTGTATGGGCGTAGGTTTTAACAACAGCACCGGCAAGGATCCCGCCCATTGGTACTGCAAAGAAATTATAAGCACCGGCGGCGGCGGCTAGCTGAACGGTGTCGTATATGGGTTGAGTGATTAAATTTTTAGCTCCTAAAACTTGCATTTGATACTCCTAAGTTTTTTTTATTTGTTTTCAGTCTTAAATCTTTGATACTGGTTATCTTTTAACTTCTAATATGACATTTCTTCAACTGTCGGATAATAAGTATTTAAACTTTCGCCAGATTCATATCCGTTTAAACTGGCAGCGTCACTTGTCGGATAGTAAGTATTGACTCCTGACAGTCCCAACTTTGGCAACAAATAAGTTTGTGCCATTTGATACAATTCAAAACCAACAGCACCGGCAATAATACCTTTTGCGATTTCAGATTGTTTTAAGAACTTTTTAGTTGCGTAACTGGCAACAATAGCGGCACCAATTCGCACGGCTGTGCCGGTAAGTCCGGTATTTGGTAAAGCAGCAAAGAAACGAGACTTTACCTGATTGACAATAATGTTTGGTGCAAATAATCCAATTGCAACACCGGTTGCTAATTTGATATTGAAGATATTGCTTATTTTTCCAATTCCAGGATTGCGGCGGCGGCGAACTCTACGGCGAGGATTTGCCAAAGCGGCTAAACTTGGATTTCTCCGGCGTGTAACTTTTCGGGATTTGGTTTTTCTGCGCTTGGTTGTCATGTGGCGTTTTCCGCCAAAACCGGCAGCGATTTGTTTGGCAGATAATTTACGGCGTGTCCGTCTTTTTTTTCTGCGGGGGTTTTCTACAACAGGGATTGTTACTTGCATTTGATTCTCCTTTAGCCGGTGATACCTTCCGGTTTTATTTTAAATTTTCCTATTATAATTAAAACTTGTTTGCCGTCTTTCTGCGGTTTGGGATCAGCAAAAAGAAGAGCCTCATTTGTAAACTGATGAAAATATTCTCTGATTTTTTCGTCAAATTTGTCACTTATATAATTGACCTGACTACAAGAACCTATCTGCATTAAGGATTTTGGAATTTCGAACTTAATATTTCTTACTTTTCTCGGTTCTAAACCGTGAAATTCTCTTGATAAATGAATAGCTTCTTGGAGCGCTTTGGTTGGATTTTTAGTTGCGGAACATTTGCCGGTAGGATTTTTTTTGATTTTTCCTTTCTTTCCGGTTTTAACAAACATCACTTTATTTTTTGGACGTAATACTGTTCGGGTAGACTCTCCGACCTTGAAAGTCAATTCATATTTTGTGGGCGTTTCTCTGTTGATCCAACCTACTTTATTTTTGCCGTATTGTTTGAAATAAACTTGATTGTCCGTAGCAGTTTTCATGTTTGGATTTTTTCGTGCATTGCCAATGTTCAATTTTCGACGTGTCGTTTTTCCCGGCCATTTATACCCGACAATCCTGAATTTTTTACCTCTGCCGATTATTCTCAATTCAGAATATTGACCAGACCGTTGTAATGCCGTAAATCTATGTGTGCATTTTTCGGCAGTCAGGCTGTCTGCTAAGGTTCTAAGGGTGAAATTTCCGGTCTTTGCTTTTGGCATGTTTTATCTACCTGATCCAATTTTAGATAATAAAGGGAATGCCAAAAAGAGACCGGCGGCTATGACTCCATATTTTAAAATATCTGTAACATTATCAAAAGGGCTGTTGCTTGATTGATTAATAGCTTGCTGTAAAATGGCAGGATCAAGTCGTCCGGCTGTGACCTCGTCTATCATGTTTGTTATATTATTTTGTTCTTTGACATAACCGATTGCCCAAATAACACCACCTATGCCAAATGTTACGGCTATGATGATGCCGGCTATGACGATTGTTGCAAGTCCTAAACGAATATTTTCAGGCTGATAAAAAGATAAAGAATCGTTTATGTGTTTTATAAAACTATCAGCATCTTTTACCATTGTTTGCTGATGCGTAGATATTGCTCCGTTAATAGTTTGGGTAAAATTAGGTCTGATACCTTTCCAAAGTTCAGGGAATTGAATAAACCATTCTTGAATTTTGTCATGTTGTTTTTTAGAAAAAAGACTTTCGCCTGATTTGAATTTAGCAAAATCAATTTTTGCTTGTTTCAATATGTTAGCAAAATCGGGAACCAAATCTTGAAATTCTTCCTGTTGCTTGTTGCTTAAATAAGTAGTAAGATTCTCCGTTAAATAAGTAGTAAGTGGATTGCCAAAGGGATACATTACTTGATCCCTTTTTTTAGAAAGGAATCATATAAAATATAAAAGCCTATTCCTAAAATACCATATTTCAGCAATTTATTATCCGTTGCCGCTGCGGCTTCAATAAAATTATCAGGAATAGTGCTATCAACTTCTTTTACGTACGTTCCTGTTTCGCTTGCAATTGGCTCGTTGTCTTTTGTTTGAATAGAAGTTTCAACGATCGGAGCTATGAATTTAGTTTCTCTTATTAATCCTCGTCTTTTTGCTTCAAGTTTAAAAGCTTTTTTATCTACGGGTAATAAGTCTTCTTTTGAGTAATTAACTAAAATATCTTCATTCGTAGAAGTTTTTAAATTCTTTTGATCTATAATGAGATCAGAAAAAGGAATTGATTTTACTGTCGGAATTGGAATAATAGGAGCGGTCTTTTTATTTTTCCAAAAGTTTTTGACATATTGAGAGTAAGCCTTAGATCCGGGAATTATCTCGGGGGATATCGGCTTTGTTTTTTTAAATGATTTATTTCCCGATCTTCTATGTCTGATTGGTTTTTTTCCCAAACTATTTGGTGTTGTATACATTATTTACCTTTCATCATAATAAAAACCAAAGCGGCGGCACCTAAAATATATGGAGCTGCTCCGCTTGTTAAAGCAGATGCCGTTGACTTAACGGTTTGGCTGCTTGGCAATAAAGACGATATTATAGAAGGCTGCACTCCGTATGCCTCATTGACGGCTGCCATGAATTCGGGTTGTGTTATTTGGTTATCTTGCCATAACTGATTGCCGTTTTTATCAAAATATTCAAATTTTCCTGATTTTGTTATGCCATTTCC
>CALCCW010000116.1:0-3085 GCA_937900185.1 uncultured candidate division Zixibacteria bacterium
TTTTATCAACTTTTATGTTATGCTTTTGAAATGGTGTTAATAGTTTATGAATATTTTCTTTTGTAGTAGCATGAAGCGATACTTTTACCCGACTACTTTCTAAGTCTTCAATTTGCTGAATAACTCGAAAATCATAAATAGATTCTTCAATAGGAAATGGTATAACTTTTTTGACTTCAAATTGAACAGCTGTTGCTAATTCTTTATGTTTTAAGTAGGGGAGTAAAAAAGTTCTATACAGTGTTGATTCACCAGTTAAGGTTACAAATATTTTTGCAAATCGACTGTTATACTGATCAATAAATAATTTTATACTTTGTTCATAAAAATCTTCAATGGTTTGTGATGTTTTGGGGTCAGGTATAAAATATTCTTTATGAACATCTATAATTCTAAATGAACGTCCATAATGAAATGATGCTGCCATTTGTACGGAATGATTATCAAAAGAAAAAGAAAGAACTTTTCCAAAAAGAAATTCTTTTTTGGGAATAACTCTTGTAACTAAAAAGTCACCTTCAGTTTGTTTTGACTTCGATGAACTCTTGTTTAAAGTGATAAAGTTTTTAATTTTGTTTATCATACGTTTGCATTATGTTTAAAAATTAACGATAATACTGTCTGTCCCATGTATCGAAATAATTCGCCTGTTAGCAGTATCAAAAATATAGTTATTACTCCAAGCATCAGTAAGATATGCGTTTGCTGTATTATCAATATACGGTCCATTCCATCCGAGCGATGTCAGTTTGTTATAGACCGAAACTGAACCGGGTTTGGCTGTTAAGTCTTGAAGCTGCGATGGAACAAATCCTACATCGCCTTCAAAGCCTCGGTCTATATATCTTCCGCCTGCCAGAGCTTCCGGGTTTCCGGTTATTGCTCTTTTTATTGCAAGCATTTCTTTTTTTGTTGCTGTTTTTTTAGAAGTTTCGGTAATATTTGAAAACTTCGGAATTGCAACAGCAGCAAGTATTCCAAGAGTAATTATAACTATGACAAGCTCAATCAGAGTGAAGCCACCCTGATTGAGCTTGTTCGGAAACTTATTGGTTGAGTTCTCCATCAGGAGTTTCTCTTATTACCAGTTATTTTCTGAGCCGGTAGATGTATTCGGCCAGACTTCTCCGGTCGTCGCATTATATGCCCATCCGCCGCGAGTGCCTACGATAACACCTTTGGTAACGCCGGTAACAACAGAGTCAGGAGCATTAGCATCAGCTTGATACGGATTTTTCGGAAGAGCTTGTGCCATGACTGTACCGGATGTTTCAAGCTGACTTAAGGTAGGCCATGTTGCTGTACCTGTAGTAACAGCTTGATTGGCGTAAAAAATAGTAATACCAGAACGAAGAGCTCCAAGGGAACTGCGTGCGGATGCCTCTTTTGCTTCTGAGGAAAGATCTTGATATTTAGGAATTGCTACTGCTGCTAAAATACCTAAAATAACAATGATCATGACTAACTCGATAAGAGTAAAGCCGCTTTGATTGTTTTTGAGTCTCATAAGACCCTCCAAAATTAAAAGGGATATAATTAGTTATTATTATACTGTTTTACTGTTTCACTACATTAATTCGGCATTTTATGTGAAAAGTTAAGCTCCGTTTATTTAAAAACCTTGATTAAATTCCACATTGGCATAAATATCGCCAACGCCATCAATAATACAAAACCGGATATTATAACAGTAAGAACCGGTTCTAAGATTGCTGTTAAATGTCGTGATGTATACTGAACTTCTTTGGAATAATGTTCCCCGATTTCAAGCAGCATTTTTTCAAGCGAACCGGATTCTAATCCTATTGCAATCATCTGTTTAGCTAAATCTGGGAAGAAGATAAACTCGGTTTGCAGTAATTCGTGTTCGGCACCTCTTTGAAATAAATCAGCTAACTTTTGTATCTCTTTCTGAATCATGCTGTTTGTAACAGATGTGGTCAGGATATCTAATGATTTGATAATCGGTAAGCCTGATTTAAACAAGATTTGAAACATGAGAGAAAATCTGGCGACATTTCCTTTTATAATAAGATTGCCAAATACTGGTATTTTTAGTTTTGCATGGTCTATTGCTAATTTTCCCTTTGGTTTACTCATAGCATATTTATAGGCATATATTATACCGCCAATTATTGCTAATAGTACCCACCAATAGTTTGTTATAAATTGACTTGTTCCAATCATAATTCGGGTGGGGAGTGGAAGTTCAGCATCAAACGATGCGTAAAAATCAATAAATTTTGGTACGACGTATGTCATTACTACGGTAAATGCCAATCCAATAATTGACAAAACAATTATCGGATAACGTAAACCGGATTTTATAAGCCGTGAGATTTCCATCTCTTTCTCAAGCATTTTGGCAAGTTTATCTAAAATCTCATCTAATTTACCGGATTCTTCACCGGCGGCAATTGAACTGATGTACACATCGGAAAAAATATCTCTATGATCTTTCATTGAGTCAGACAAAGATTTTCCTGCCTGAACATCAGCGTGTATTTTGGGGAGAGCTAAATTAAACAGTGACTGTGATTTTCCAATCTTGATAATTGATAAGGCTCTCAAAATAGGTATACCGGCTCTGTACATTGTTGAGAGATTATTGGTAAACATAATCAAATCTTCATAGTTGAGCTTTTGAAACATTTTTAAGAATGAAAATGCTGTTGTTTCTTTTTTTTGTTTTATATATACAGGGATAAGATCGTGATCGGAAAGATATGCTGACACTTGTTCTTTATTCTCAGCGACATATTCCCCTTGATGAGGCTTACCGTCAGTTGTAACAGCTTTATATGCAAACTCTGTTGACATTTTATACCGTTACCGTTTTTTTGACTTTATTTACTTCAAAAGAGTCGATGTTTGAGGTCTCTTTGAGTAGTTCTTCAAGACATATTTGACCTGTTGTAATTTTTTCCATTCCCATTTCAAAAAGAGGAGATCGGAAGAGCACACGTCTGAACTCCAGTCACACTGATATATCTCGTATGCCGTCTTCTGCTTGAAAAAAAAAAAGAAAAAACAAATAAAATAAAACAAAAAAAAATAACTTGGATTATAGCTATCGATGTCCATA
>CALCCW010000117.1:0-4348 GCA_937900185.1 uncultured candidate division Zixibacteria bacterium
AAAGGCTAGCATAAATGCTATTACCCCAACATCAGTTGGGGAGGTTGTGAACATCTCAGCAACTATTGCTGACAGTTGGGGTAACCCATTGGGTGACCATACGTTGAATATGACCGCATCCGGCGGTACCGTTGCAGGTGCTACTCAGGAAACTGACGGATATGGTGAAGCAAACGGATTTACTTGGACTGCTCCGGCAGGTTTAGGTGACTATACAATCACAGTAAATGATACCGATCCTCGTGGCGGTATTATCCTTAGTGTGAAAATTACTGTCGAATAAATCTTGAAATACCTATAATAAATGATGAAAAACCGCCTTTATCGGCGGTTTTTTTTTGGCTTTAGTTTGATATATTTTTCTTTCCAAATTAAGAAAGTTTGTATAAATTAATAAGTATGCATACTATTGTCGATTCTAAAACTGAAAAAAAGACAAACTTGTTTAGTCGGTTTGTACAAACGGCACAAAGAAACCCGCATCATGTGTTATTTAAAGCACGCGGCGGTAAAGGGAAATCATATACATATCAAGAAGTACTTACTCTTGTTCGTCAATTGGCAGGACTGCTTATGTCCGACGAATTCTCCGGCAGTTCTGAAATTGGACTTATTTCTGAAAACAGACCGGAGTGGAGCATAACCTATTTAGCTGTCGCTGCTGCCGGAAAAACTGTTGTACCAATTGATGCAAATTTAAAAGATAAAGAAATTGCCTATATATTTGACCATTCAAAAATTGAAGTTATTTTTACTTCAGTGAGATTTGAATCATTTCTTTTAGATTCTTATGGCGATATAAAACTGTTCTCTTTCAACGAAGCCTCTCCTAATTACTGGATGAAATTTCTTAAAGAGAATATTAAAATAGAGGAATCAAAAGCCGATGAATCCGATGTTGCTGTTTTAATCTATACTTCAGGGACAACAGGAGACCCCAAAGCAGTTGAGCTTACTCATGGAAATCTAATTTCAAATATAGATGGAATCCAAAAGGCATTTTGTTTTGAAAAGAATGCGGTTTTCTTGTCACTGTTACCGCTGCACCATACTTTTGAGGCGACCTGTGGATTTTTAACTCCTCTTATGAATGAGTGTACTATTGTCTATGCCCGTTCTTTAAAATCAAAAGAAATTATTGAAGATATCAAGCTGAATAAAGTCACTATTATGATTGGTGTGCCTTTATTATATGAGAAGATGTATCACTCAATTTTACGTTCTATCAATTCTGCTTCTAAAACGAAACAGATATTATTTAAAACTCTTTTTAATATTTCAGGTGTAAGTTGGAAAACCGGCGGGAAGTTAGGAAAAAAACTATTTCAATCTCTTAGAGAAAAAGGATGTTTGGATTCTATTCGTATGTTTATTTCCGGCGGAGCTGCTATTCCTTCTCATATTAGTAAATTTTATAACTATCTTGGATTTGATTTTATACAGGGGTACGGGATGACCGAATGCTCTCCGGTTATTACCGCTAATCGACCCAATGAGATTAGGTTTGACTCTTGTGGGCTTCCGCTTGATGGAGTCGATGTGAAGATAGATAGACCCGATAAATATGGTGTTGGTGAGATAATTGTCAGAGGCAAAAATGTTACGCCGGGGTATAGAAATAATGCTAAAGAAACAGCTAATCTTATTAAAGAGGGCTGGTTGTACACCGGTGATTTAGGCAAGTTTAAACACGGACATCTTTGGATAACAGGTCGTAAAAAGAATCTGATAGTTTCTGCTGCCGGAAAAAATATCTATCCCGAACAAATCGAAGAAAATTTACTCGGTTCAAATCTTATTATGGAAACGGTTGTATTTGGATGTGCCAAACAGGGGAAACAGGGTGAAGATGTTTGTGCGGTTATAGTTCCCGATATGGAACAGCTCAAAGTCGAACATCAAATTGATACTGAAAACCCGAATTTTGATACTATTAAAACTATTATCGATACCGAGATAAAACGTCTAAATGCCGATGTCGCCGAATACAAACGGATCAACAGATTTGAAGTGCAGCTTGAAGAGCTTGAAAAAACATCCACTAAAAAAATAAAACGATTTATTTATAAATAACAGGTCTATTAGTTTTATAACCAAGGTGGATGGTGGAAGAAGATGTCTTTTGAAAAATTATTCGATTTGATAAATTTATATGCTCGTTTAAATGATGCTTTATGTAGTGTAGGTAGTTTGGATAGAGTCCTTTTATATTTTCTTAAAGAAGTAAGATTGTCTTTAACACCAAAAGCAAAATACTTTGGAATGTCAGCAATGTAATTTATATCATCTAGTGCCATAAATATTAATGAATTTATATATCCTTCAATGTATGCTACGTCCTCATAATTTTTTTCTCTAAGTTTATCCTTTTGCATTTTTTTGTAAATATCAACAATACCTAATAAATTACATCTATGTGAATACTCACCACTAGTCCTAAGCTTTAAAGCTCGTTCTAAGGCATGGATCATACCGTCTTGGTAAGATAAAGCATAGATAACTTGTGGGTGTTTGTTAGGTCTTATTTTCTTAGACAATTCTTTGTGTTGAATATTTATTAGTTCTGATAGGTATGAAGCGTTAGTGTAAATATCATCCGACAGTAATATATCAGACTCAATCGCATGTTTCTTTAATTGATTTATAAAAAATGTTCCATCTGTTACTATTGGTATTAATCCTAATTTTTGATAATGTTCTTTCCCGTCGTCAAAAGGTGTAACGATGTAAGATTGTTTATGAAGTCCTTGCATTTGTTTGAGGACAAATTTATAAATACTAATAAAATCTGGATCAGATAAAGAGTATCCTATAAAAACAATAGTTTTAGTAGCTAATATTGTTTTTAAGACACTTCCAAGAACCCCTTTGTTTAATGTTTTTTCACGACGTTTATAATCAGAGCTTGAGGCTATTATTGAGCCATAATTATTTATAGAACCATGAATCTTGAGTACTTTTCTATCCGAACTTTCCCAAAATGATAAATCATCATCTGTAACAAAAGGCGTAGCATTGCAGTATTCTTCAAAATAGTTATCCCAATTTGTAGTTATTATCGTTTTTAAAGGATAGAATGTTGCTAGCTCTTTATGAAATCGAGTTGCGAGAAAATTTAAATCATTAAAAGAATTGATGAATTGGAATCTTTTTTTAATTTTATTTAATAATTTTAACCTCCCATTTGGTAATTTACAGTATTCTTCCATCAATTCAGGAAAAGATATTTTATTATCATTTTTATTTAACTCAACAATGATATCGTCATATAAGGTGAATTTTAATACAGTTTTTGATTCTGTGCTTACTCCCGCTCCAGCAAAGATAACAGCATCCCCATTAATGAAAGAGTTAATTAGGTTTTCGCTAAGTTCAAATGGATGCTCATTTTTACATATAAAACAATCACAATTATTTTCTTCCACGTGTTTACACTCCGTTCTATTTTAGAATAAATAGTCACACTAATTAAGTGTTAGTATATCATAATAACATTAATATGTTAAACAAGTTATTGTTTAATATATTTTACACTTGAGGTTATAACTTAATTTGTATATGATATATCATTAATTGAATTAAAGGAATATAATGAATTTTAAAACTCTCGAACTGATAGACAACAAACTCAGATGGATTGACCAAACGGTTCTTCCGCTTGAACTCTCATATAAAACATCAGATGACTACACCGAAATTGTCCAAGCTATAAAACGTCTTGAAGTACGTGGTGCTCCTGCTATCGGGATTGCGGCTGCCTATGGATTGGCAATAGCAGCTTACAAAGAACAGGATACAACCGATGAGTTCATCTTACGAGTAGCCAATGAATTCAGAGATTCTCGCCCGACTGCGGTGAATCTTTTTTGGGCTATTGACAGAATGCTTGATATCTATGTCAAATATAATGAACAGCCGACAGATGAAATAATAGATGAGCTTTTTTATGAGGCGAAATGTATTCATAAAGAAGATGTCGAAATGTGCCGTTTAATTGGTGAAGCCGGATCTACTCTTATCAAAGACGGCGACACAATTTTAACTCACTGTAATGCAGGGGCATTAGCAACCGGGGGCATAGGTACTGCTTTGGCTATTATGTACGTTTGTAAAGAGCAGGGGAAAAAGATACAGGTTTTTGCCGATGAAACGAGACCGCTTTTACAGGGAGCCAGACTGACGGCTTGGGAGCTTCAACAGGAAGATATAGATATTACATTGATAACCGATAATACCAGATCGGAAGAGCGTCGTGTAGGGAAAGAGTGTAGATCTCGGTGGTCGCCGTATCATTAAAAAAAAAAAAAACATACAGCAAAGAGAGATTATGAGAGTACTAGAAGAAGAA
>CALCCW010000118.1:0-14294 GCA_937900185.1 uncultured candidate division Zixibacteria bacterium
TTGTGGATGGATGTTAGATTATATTTTTTATATTTGTTTTTTGTACATTTTTTTTTTTTTTTTTTAATGATACGGCGACCACCGAGATCTACACTCTTTCCCTACACGACGCTCTTCCGATCTCTTGATCAAATTCAAGACCGTGATTTTACCAGTAAACATGGTATCACCGGTACGGTCATGGATTACACTCCGCCAAACCTTGCCCCTCTCGGGCAGCCACAAGGTGAATTTTATATGTCTGCTCCGGGTCCTTATGATGACTGGGTAATTGAGTACGGTTATAAAGATTTTGGTAATGCCACCGAAGATGAAGTAAATGTAAAACTGGAAAAGATAGCTTCTCGCACAGCAGAACCGGGGCTGATTTATGCAACCGATGAAGATGTGTTTGGCAACTCTTCAAAATCTATCGACCCATACTGTTCTATGTTTGATTTAGGTTCTGACCCTATTGCTTACTGTGAGCAAAGAGTCGCTCTTACAAAAGAACTTTGGTCTAATGCTATAAATAAATTTGATGTTGACGGCAATGGCTACCGCAAGATGTATAACGTATTCCAAAACGGATGGCGTTCATATTTTGAATCTGTTACCTATGCAACAAACTTTGTAGGCGGTATAATTCACAGCAGAGCTCATGTTGGTGACCCTGGAAGTACAGTTCCATTTACTCCGGTTTCCGCAGCAGAACAGCGTCGGGCTGTTAAATTTTTAAGTGATAATATTTTTGCTGCTGATGCTTTTAATGTATCTGAAAAAGTTTGGAACAAATTACAACCGGAACGTCTTCCTGACTTTTTCTTCTCTGTCTATTCTGTCCCGACGGTTGATTATCCAATTCATAGAATTGTATTAAACATTCAAAATAATTCATTGATGAATTTGTATGGTCCTTATATTTTGGGTCGTTTACTGAACAATCAGGAAAGAATCGCTGATGGTGTTGAAAGATATACCATGTATGATATGTTTCAGGAAGTACGTCGTTCTATCTGGTCAGAGATTACAAAACCAAGCAATGTGAATTCATTCCGTCGCCAATTACAGCTAAGCCACTTGAATAGGATCATAGCAATCTATTTAAGTAACACTGCAGCATTTCCACATGATGCACTGACACTTGCCGCTAATGACCTTGATATTTTACAAGCTGCTGCGAAAAAAGCAATAACCTCTTCATCAATTAATTCAATGACAAAAGCACATTTTAAAGAAGTTCTGCGTCAAATTGAAGCTGCCAAAGGCTCTAAACGTAATTATTCATTTATTACCAGATAAGTTTTTAAATAATACAGTAAAAGGCGAAACTCATCAGTTTCGCCTTTTTATTATTCACATGAAAAAGTAAATCTAAAATAATTATTTAGATAGATGGAAATACTTAATATATTCCCAAGCATCTTTGGCGTTATCGGCATATACAAACAGGTCCAAATCTTCTTCGGCAATAGTTCCTTCGTCAACCAATGCTTTGAAATTTACAATATTTCTCCAGAATTTTTCACCAAATAATATAATAGGCAGAGGTTCTACTTTATGAGTTTGTATCAAGGTAAGAGCTTCAAACAACTCATCCAAAGTACCAAACCCCCCCGGGAATGCTAAAAGTGCTTTAGAACGCATGAGAAAATGCATTTTACGTATAGCGAAATAATGAAACTGCAAACAAAGCTCCGGTGTGATATACGGATTTGGATCCTGCTCCATCGGAAGAGTAATATTAAGTCCGATAGATTTAGCACCAATTTCATATGCTCCCCTGTTGGCAGCTTCCATAATTCCGGGACCGCCGCCGGTTACAATAACATATTCATGTCCTTCATTTATCTGACATTCTGCCGAAACCAGACGAGCAAATTCTTTAGCTTCATCATAATATGCTGATTTTGCAAAAATTGATTTTGCTATTTTTAGTTTTCGTTTTAATTTTAAATCATTTGGTCTTTTTAAAAGTTTTTTCTTAATCTTATCAATATTTGCCACAGCATCTTTTTTTTCAATAATACGAGTACCGCCGAAAACAACAATAGTAGATTCTATTTTTTCTTTTTGGAAAAGTTTTTCAGGTTTTAACAGTTCAAGCTGAAGACGAACAGGTCGGCAGTATTCTTGGTCCATAAAATCATCATCGTGATATGCAATTTTGTATGCCGGAGAGCTAATCAATTCCTTTTTCATCTTCTTTTTATCTATTTTTTTTCTCATTATATTTCTGATACTCTCTTACTCTAGGTGTTGTTATTATCTAAAGAAGCTACCGAATTGCAATATTCTTCGATTGACATATTGTCAGGATTTCCAAGACATATCCCCAAAGAAAGGGCAGCTTTTACAATAGAATGAGTAGGCGTGACAAGTCTCTGCTTACCAAATACAGATTGTATAGAAACCATAGACATTTCATTATTTTTTAGCACAACTAACTGTCCAAATTCTTCACGAGCGACCATGTGTACAGCTTCAACCCCAAAACGGGTGGCTAATATTCTATCAAAAGCAGACGGTGAACCGCCACGCAAAAGATGTCCTAAAACAGTAACTCTGCATTCTATATTTGTTAAACCTTCAATTTGAGCGGCTAATTGATACGAGATACCTCCAAGACGGATTTTATCAGGAGAATTTTCAATAACTTTGGCAACAACCATATCTCCCCCAAATGGTTTGGCACCTTCACCGATTACAACAATCGAGAAATTTTTCCCTTGTGCTGTTCTATCTTTAATTTTTTCACAAACACTGTTTATATCATAAGGTATTTCAGGTAGCAGGATAATATCACCACCACCTGCCATACCTGAATGAAGTGCAATCCACCCGGCATATCGACCCATGACTTCAACAATCATTACGCGATGATGTGATTGTGCAGTTGTATGAATTTTATCGATTGCTTCTGTTGCCGAAACAACAGCAGAATCAAAACCAAAAGTTACATCAGTTCCGACCAAATCGTTATCAATAGTTTTTGGAACACCAATCACCGGGAGACCTTTTTTCTCCATTCCTGCGGTTGCATTCATTGTACCGTCACCACCGATACATATTAGGGCATCTAACCCCATTGATTCAAAATTGAGAACTGCTTGAGATGAACGGTCTAAATGTATATATTCATCTCCTTGAAGTACCGGGAAATTAAATGGGTCAGCTCTGTTTGATGTTCCTAAAATTGTACCGCCCCGAGATAATAAACCTGAGACAGATTTGGGATCAACATACATATATCGATTTTCTATCAGACCTTCGTAACCATCTTTAAATCCGATAACTTCCATGCCGTAATCATGTTGAGCAGTTTTCACAACGGCTCTGATAACAGCATTCAAACCGGGGCAATCGCCGCCACCGGTTAAAATTCCTATTCTTTTTCTTGATATAGCCATGCTTTATTATATCGACTTTCTATATAAAGAATCAATTAAAAACATTTTTTTTATAAAAAACTTCTTTCTTTATATATTATTTGTTATTGAATATGTAATTCAGATAAAATTATTGTTGATTTAGGCGATAATATTAACAACACTAACATTATCATTAAGATACATAATTGATAGGTTGTATATATGCGAGTAAAACAATTTTTAGTTTTTCCAAAATTGCCGGACAAAATCCGTCCGCTTCAAGAGATGTCCCACAATATTTGGTATTCGTGGAATTGGGAAATAACCAAGCTCTTTATTCGGCTTGATGCTGAGACATGGGAAGATTGTGATCAAAATCCTGTTCAAATGCTCTCCCAATTATCTCAAGAAACTCTTGAAAAAGCTGCTGCCGATGATGGATTTGTTGCCTCTTTAAACAGAGTATATCAAAAATACCAAGACTATCTCTCAAGAAAAAACTGGTTTTCGTATGATTTTCCTGACAAAGTTGAACATAAAATAGCTTATTTCTCATTAGAATACGGTTTGGATACCGGACTTCCGGTCTATTCAGGCGGTCTTGGAGTATTATCCGGTGACACATTAAAATCAGCATCTGATTTAGGTCTTCCAATGGTTGCCGTTGGGCTTTTATACCGCTATGGATATTTTAGGCAGTATCTTTCTTCTGACGGATGGCAGCAGGAAAAATATGTTGAAAATGACTGGTACCACATGCCTGTTGTTCCTATTAAAGATGAGCAGGGTCAAACACGCAAGGTTACTGTAGATTTTTTAGGTACTCCTGTTCATATTCAAATTTGGAAGGTCTCGGTTGGAAATGTTCCCCTTTATTTGTTAGATACGAATATACCTGAAAATCCAACAAAATTCAGAGAAATTACATCTGTCCTTTACGGCGGAGATAAAGATATGCGTATCCGTCAGGAAATAATATTGGGTATTGGCGGAGTAAAAGCACTGCGGGCGTTAGGTATTGAACCATCAATTTATCATATGAATGAAGGACATTCCTGGTTTTTGACACTTGAAAGAATTCGACTTCTAATGAATGAAAAGGATTTGTCATTTAGTGAGGCATCACAATTTATTTGGTCTACGACAATATTTACAACTCATACACCTGTTCCTGCCGGTAATGAAAAGTTTGATTCTGTCTTAGTAAAGAGATATTTGGAGAGTTTTGTTTCAGAACTTGGGATTGACTGGGAACAATTTATCAATATTGGTAAAGTATTTGCCGGCGATAAAGATGAACTCTTTTGTATGACAGTTGCGGCATTAAGAAATTCTGCTTTTGCCAACGGAGTTTCGAAGTTGCATGGAAAAATTTCACGTGAAATGTGGCATCATATTTGGCCGGGGCTTCCTGTCCCTGAAGTCCCTATAAAGTCAGTAACTAATGGAGTACATCCTCGCTCTTGGGTTTCACATGATATGGATGAACTCTATGAATCATATTTTGGTGCTAATTATAGAAACAAACCACATGTCTTAAATGCTTGGAAAAATATAGAGAAAATTCCAGATGCCGAACTATGGAGAATTCATAACCGAAGACGGGAACGTTTAGTCTTTTTTGCCCGTAAACGTCTCAAAAAACAGTTACAGCGAAGTGGTGCATCTCATATTGAGATTCATAAGGCAGATCAAATATTAGACCCTCAAATATTAACTATTTGTTTTGCAAGACGGTTTTCAACTTATAAACGGGGAAACTTAATTTTTTCTGACCTAAATAGACTACTCAAACTTATTAATAATGAGAAGTACCCTATGCAGATTATCCTCGCAGGCAAAGCACACCCTTTGGATAACCCCGGAAAAGAAATCATAAAAGAGATTTATCATTATACGAAGAATGAGCGGTTTCAAAATAGAGTTATCTTTTTAGAAGATTATGATATCAATGTTGCCAAGTATTTAGTACAGGGTGCCGATGTCTGGCTTAACAACCCAAGACGTCCTCTGGAAGCCTCAGGCACATCGGGGATGAAAGCTGCTTTAAATGGTGTTTTAAATTTATCAATTTTAGACGGGTGGTGGTGTGAAGGGTATGCTGATGAAACCGGCTTTAAAATTGGCAATGGTGAAGAATATGACAACAACGAGGTCCAAGATCATCTTGAAGCGGAAATGCTGTATAACACTATAGAAAAAGAAGTCGTGCCGCTTTTTTATGATACCGATAAAAATAATATACCAACTGATTGGATAAAAAAGATGAAAGCGGCAATCAGTATGGCAGGTAAGGACTTCTCTTCACATCGCATGCTCATAGACTATACTCAAAAATTCTATATACCCGGAATAGAAGCATCGATAAAGCTTCGAGAAAATAATATGGAACTGACAAAATCGGTTACAGAATGGGTTGAAAAGATGTCACAAAGCTGGGAATCAATTCATATTAAAGATGTACAAATACCGGAGATGGAAAATACTATTTATGTAGGGCAAACATTCCCAATCAAAATATTTATCTCATTAGGCGATATAAATCCAAATGATGTATCTGTTGAGATAATCTCAGGTAAGTTAGACTCTCAAGAGCAGATACACAACTATAAACCGACTATGGCTGTATTGTCTGAACAAAATGAATCTGATAAAATTTCTATTTTTTCAGGTGAGGTTATTTGTAAAGAATCAGGAAGATTTGGTATTACCGTACGCATAATTCCTAATAATGAGAATCTTCTTCACACATTTAAGCCTAAACTTATTCAATGGTGGTAATTCTTTATTTTTTTAAATATATTTTATCTCACACAGTAAAGTAATTGTAACTTTTTAAATAAATCTGCGTTTATAAATACTACTTATAAACGCAGATTTAAGTTTAGGATAAATTGTTGCAGTTAGTTGTTAATATACTGTTTAAAAACAGGTCGAAGGACTTGACACGGGTAAAGTCTTCTACTTTATTTGCTCCAAAACATAATAAACCCATAACTTTCATGGAGGAAGTATGTCTTTCAAAAAAGTTCAACTGATATTGTTGTCAGTTCTTTTAGTAATATTTGTTGTTCCTTCAGCATTTTCATTTGATTTCTCAAAACTAGAGAATGCAGTAACCGAACATCAATTAGAAAATGGTTTAACAGTTCTTATTTTAGAACGTCATGATGCCCCTGTCGTATCGTTTGTCACTTGGGCAAATGTTGGGTCCGTAGATGACCCCAAAGGATATACCGGTTTAGCTCATATGTTTGAACATATGGCTTTTAAAGGAACGACAACGCTTGGTTCCAAAGATATTGATAAGGAATTGGAACTTATTGCTGTTGAAGATTCTGCATTTATGAAGTTGCGAGCAGAACGCAACAGGGGTCGTTTTGCAGATACTTCCAAAATAGAGTTATTGAACAAAGCCTATGAAGAAGCACGTGAAGCATCTTATCAGTTAGTAGAACCTAATAAGTTCGGAAACGTTATAGAACGAGAAGGTGGAGTTGGACTCAACGCTTTTACCGCAGCAGATCAAACAGTTTTCTTCTTTTCTCTTCCATCCAACAAAGTAGAACTTTGGATGGCGTTAGAATCGGAACGCTTTTTACATCCTGTACTTCGTGAGATGTATAAAGAAAGAGATGTTGTTGCCGAAGAACGCAGGATGAGATCTGAATCCAGTCCTGTCGGAAAATTAGTAGAAGAATTTTTAGCGATAGCTTATAAAGCTCATCCATATGGAATTCCGGGTATTGGACACATGTCAGATATCCAATATTATTCACGTAAAGAAGCAAAAGCATTTTTTAAAAAATATTATAGTCCTTCAAATTTAACTATCGCCATAGTTGGTGATGTAAAAACAAAAGATGTTATTAAGTTAGCAGAGAAATATTGGGGACGTATCCCTTATCGTCCTGCACCGGAACGAATTGCAACTATCGAGCCGGAACAATTAGGTGAAAAAAGAGTAGAAGTTGAAAGCAAATCACAACCTATTTATTTAGTAGGATGGCACATTCCCGAGGGAACTAATCCTGACCGACCGGCACTTGATGCGTTGTGTGATTACCTTGGACAAGGACGTACTTCTTTACTTTATAAAAATTTAATAAAAGAGAAAAAGACAGCTATGAATGTTGAGGCATTTGCCGGTTTTCCGGGGAATAAATACCCTACTATGATGGCTGTTTTTGCCATGCCTTCTGCCGGTCATACCAATGCTGAACTTGAAAAAGAGATTTTTAATGACGTTGATAAAATGCGTAATGAACTTATCCCGGCAGCAGAAATGGATAAGATAAAAGCTCGTGCCAAAGCAGCGTTCATCAATGGAATCAGCAGTAATAATGGTCTCGGTATGCAGCTTGCAAGTTACCAAACGTTATGGGGTGACTGGAGAGAAATGTTCAGAGAAACAGACAGAATTAATGCGGTTACTCCAGAAGATATCCAACGAGTCGCCAAAAAATATTTAACAAAGAAAAATCGTGTTATCGGCATGGTTGTAACCACTGAAAAATAAAATAATGAGGATATACTAAAATGAAAAATTATAAAATTTTCTTTTTGCTCATAGCTGCCCTCGTTATGTTTACTGCAGCAGCATCTATACACGCACAGGATGTTGATAATCTCAAATATCCTAAAATAAACAAGTTAGAAATACCCAATGTCGACCAAGTAACTTTGGATAATGGCATTCGTGTGTATTTATTACAAGATAAATCTCTTCCTGTTTTGAAAGCATCTGTCAGAATGAACACCGGTTCTTTTTTAGAACCTGCTGATAAAATTGGTTTAGCATCTATATGTGGTTCAGTCATGCGTACCGGTGGAACAAATAAATGGTCAGGTGATGAAATAGATGAAAAACTTGAAGCTATCGGCGGGTCTGTTGAAACATCTATCGGCTTAGAATCCGGCAGAGCATCTGTAAATGTTCTCAGTGAATTTACAGATTTAGGACTTGACATACTTGCTGAAGTTCTTCGCAATCCTAAATTTGAAGAAGATAAAATTGACCTTGCAAAAGTGCAGGAACGTTCATCCATTTCTCGAAGAAATGATGACCCACAGGCTATCGCATTTCGTGAGTTCAAAAAAGTAATTTATGGTGCTGACTCACCATACGCTCGTACTACTGAATATGCGACAATTGATGCTATCACTCGTGATGATTTGGTTGATTTTCATGCTAAATGGTTTAAACCTCAAAATATGCAAATATCTATTTGGGGTGATTTTGATAAAAAAGATATTTTAGCAAAATTAAATAAGTATTTTGGTGACTGGAAAAAAGAAGGTGATATCGTTCCATCACTCCCTCAAGTTGATTATAAATTTGAAAACAAAGTGTATTATATACAAAAAAACGATGTTAACCAAACAAATATAGTTATTGGACATATTGGCGGTTATGTAACTGATAAAGATTATGGTGCTTTAATTGTCATGAACAATATCTTAGGCGGCAGTTTCGGCAGTCGCTTGTTTAATGCTGTTCGTTCACGAGAAGGACTTGCATATGCTGTATTTGGAAGTTATACCGCAAAAATTAAGTACCCGGGTATTTTTGTCGGTTTTGTTTCAACAAAATCTGAGACAACGGTCAAGGCTATCAAAGAGATGATAAAAGAGATGAAACGTATTCAAACTGTTCCACCGACAAAAGATGAAATGAAACTGGGTAAAGACAGCTATCTTAATTCATTTGTCTTTAATTTTGATTCAAAAGCTGAGGTTGTCAATCGGTTGATGGATTATGATTTTTATGGACTTCCGGCTGATCATCTTTTTAAAGTTAAAGAAGATGTTGAAAAAGTAACTCCTGAAGACGTTATTAAAGCAGCTAACGATAATCTCAGATTTGATGCATTGCGAATTGTTGTCGTAGGTAACGGTAAAGATTTTGAAATGCCTTTAGACCAAATGGGACTCGGTGATGTTGTAGATATTGACATTACTATTCCATCAGGTGAATCAAAAAAAGAACTTGCTGTCACATCTGAAAACTTAAAAAAAGGTATGGCACTCATTGATAAAGCTGTTCAAGCTGCCGGAGGTTTAGATGCTGTAAAAGGTATTAAGTCTATTTCTAAAAAAGGTACCGTAACTATTGTCGCGCCTCAAGGAGAAATGGCTCTTTCAGTTGAAGATATATCTGTATTTCCTGACAAATCAAAACAGGTAGTTTCATTTATGGGACGGGTGATGAATACTGTTCGTAACGGTAATACCGGTTGGAAACCCGGTGCCGCAGGAATTTCTGCTATGTCGGAAGATGATATAATTTCTGATGACAAAGATAATAAACGAAAAACTATTTTGATTTATCAAAGCTCTGACGACCCATATTATCAAGCAGTTTATGATGGCAAAGGTGATGTTGGCGGAACAGCAGTTGACTATGTAACTCTTTTAGATACTGATGGTGAAAAAATCTGCCGTTTAGGTATAACTTCTGATGGTATTTTACTCAGTAAAGAATATTGGGGTAAAAGTGCTATGGGTACTGATGGAAATATTTTAGAGATTTATTCAGCACTTGCTGAACATAACGGTGTTCAGTTTCCTATGACCACTGTTAGAAATATGAACGGTACAAAAGTCGGTCAAATTGATTGGACAAGTTTTTCAACAAATGGCGATATTCCGGCATCTACATTTGATAAACCTGAATAACTCATACTGTACAAAATAAAAAAAGCCTGCATTTGCGGGCTTTTTTTTATTATGAGAAGATGTTATTACCTATTTACAGATATCTTACATATTGACAAAGATGTATTTTTTCCTATATTTAAATAATACATATCACTTCCACACCTTTTAATGTGAGAAACTAATAGAATAATTGGTAAATATAATAAACGAACTGTAAATTGTTAAGGAATTCTTATGTCAGTTAGATTATTGTTTAGCCTATTGCTGTTTTTATTTATTTTTCATACATCTGTGTTATCTCAGTCACAAACTCAAAACAGTCAGTTAGAAATTGTTATGGTTATCCCAGACACTCTTGTCTCGACCGGTGAAGAGTCAGGACTATTGAATATTTATATTGATAATTTTCAAACAGAGATATTTGGATTTCAATTTGTATTGCGGTCAAACCGTCCCGATTTAGTAAAGTTTGATTTTTCAGGAACAGGTTTTGAAACTTCCGGCACACTTGTTGAAGGGTTTGAGTATAAAGAGGCTATTGATAAAAAAGGTGACCAAAGTGAATACTGGTTTCGATGTATTGCTGATATATTTAGTATCCCCGGTAGTATTGATGGCATTTTACCTCAACAGGGCGGTATTGCAATAAAAATACCGTATACTACGACTAATGCTCCCGACACAACTTTATCACTCACTTCGACTTTGACAATTGAAATTCCAACTGATTTTTCTGATCCGGTAGGCAATTCAATTGGAGTTATTGCTGACACTGTTGTTGATACAACTTATTATAGTTGTTCGCTTTGGGTAGGAAATTCCTGCAGTACTTGGGTTGAAGTTATTGATACTTCCTTGGGTTATGATTTAGTGCAATATGATTCTACTGTAGTGGGATTATTAGACCCAGATATAGTATTAGTTATAGAAGGGTCATTAACTCTTGATATATTGAATTGCGATTTAAATGGAAGTGGTGAGATAAATCTTTCCGATTTAGTTTGTCTCATTGATTATATGTTTCGACCGGAAGACCCTTTTAACTGCCCACTTTTATATTGTGATACTGATTTAAATGGCACTATAAATATATCAGATTTAGTATTTTTGATATCATATATGTTTAATTCCGGTCCTCCCCCACCGGATTTATAAAAAAATCGCAAAATCTACTCTTTTTAATTTTGTATTGCAATATCTCATATTTATAGTATGTTATGAATTAGTACAAATCATAACGTTCTAAACAACAAAGGTATATTATGCCAAAGAGATATGCGTCCGTTTGTTTAGCGTGTATGGCATTGGCGTTTTCGCTTTTATTTGCTCCAATCGCTTCTTACGCTAAAAATTTTGAACTCAAAAGAGTAGTTTTACCAAAACCGATTTATCAAACAATTCCCAAAAATCTTAACACCTCAGAAATTGTCGTCAAATTCAAAGAAGGGACCAATCAGCCTAAATTCTCCAATAACGGCTTTGCAAGTTCAACCTCTGAATGGGACAATTTAAACAAAATTATATCATTTAAAGGTAAACCCCTACCGATTAAACAACATTTTAAACAGTCAAAAGAAGAACTTGATGAAATGAGACAAATCGGTATGAAGCGTTCAGGGATACAACTTCCTGATTTATCACTATATAACCGAATTGATCTTGATGAATCAATGACAGATGATGAAAAATTAACAAAAATAAATGCTCTCAATAAATTAGATATAGTTGAAACAGCTTATTTTCCACCACAACCTGAACTTGCAACAATCAGCAATACGGAAGAAACACAAGTTACTCCAGATTTTGAGTCCGGTCAGTATTATTTAGAATCTGCCCCTACCGGAGTTGATGCTAAATATGCTTGGGGGGTTCCCGGAGGCAGAGGTGAAAATATAAAAGTTGTTGATATTGAAGGCAACTGGATAGAAACCCATGAAGATTTACATGGCGGAGTAGATAATTTTCATATAGCCGGCAGTGTAATAAATGATGCAGGATGGTGGAACCATGGCACTGCTGTTTTAGGTGAAATTGCTGCTGACTCTAATACCTTTGGCGTGACCGGTATTGCTTTTGGAGTTGATTTAGGAACAGTATCTATCGGGTCAATGACTACCGCATCGGCAATTAATACTGCTGTAAATAATTCTGATACCGGAGATGTTATTTTAATAGAACTGCATGCTCCAGGTCCTCATTATGATTATGAATCTCGTGATGACCAACAGGGTTATGTATGTATGGAATATTGGCAGGAGAATTTTGATGCTATATTACAGGCGACTGCAATGGGTCGAATTATCGTTGAAGCTGCCGGTAATGGTGCGGAAGATTTTGATAATGCTATAATTTATGGTTCTTTATTTGATCCAAGTTATCGATTCTCGGGTGCTATTATTGTCGGAGCTTCAAGTGCTGAACATGTTCCGGCATCATTCACTAATTATGGTCAGCGAGTTGATGTACACGGATTCGGTACATGGGATGTATATTCTTTAGGATATGGAGATTTATATGGTTCAAGTGTGGATAATTATTACACATCATCATTTGCCGGTACATCATCTGCCTCACCAATTATTACCGGTTCTTGTGCTGTACTACAAGGTGTCAACAAAGCAAATCATGGTAGGGTATTAGATCATAACGAAATCCGAACACTTTTAACAGATTATTCTACACCACAGTCAGCATCATCAAAACATATTGGTCCTCTTCCCGACTTAAAAGGAGCCGTTGACCAAATCATGGGGATATCTTTTGTAGCTGATACAACTTTCGGTTGGGCTCCACTTGATGTTCAATTCTCAGCTTCATCCGGTTTATCAGTTGATAGCTGGAAATGGGATTTTGGAGATGGTGATTCTGCGTTTACCCAATCTCCTTTACATTCATATTCGGGAAAAGGTATCTATTCTGTAGGTGCTGAAATAGATGCCGCCGGAGATATTCGTCAATTAACAAAATCTAATTATATTGTTTCTCTTGCAGATACTATACGAGCTGAGTCAGTTATTGCTGCACCGGGAGAAAATGTTGAACTTTTTATTTCTTTAAACAATACCGTTCCGGTAAGTTCAATAGAAATACCTATTGAATATCCCGGAGATATTCCAATGACCTTTGATTCATTTTCCACGATAGGATGTCGTACCGATTACTTTGAAGAACAGGGCTTTATTCAACTTGATCCCTTCAATAAACGTTTCACAGTTTTATTAGTTGCCTCTAATTCTTATACATCCCCAGATCTTCCTTCAGGTGACGGACCTATATTAAAACTTAACTTTACAACAAGTCTTACATCAAACATAGGTGATAGTGCAAGTATTATTACCGACGGTTATAATACTAATCGACCAAAAGTTGAGTCTCAATTTGGTAATTATGATGTAAAATTTTCAAACGGAGCTATTACAATAAGTTGTTGTACCGGTATCAGAGGAAATGTTGATGGAGATGCTCTTGATATTATAAATATCTCTGATATAGTATATTTAATCAATTATTCATTTGGTTCTCCCCCAGGAGCGGAACCACCTTGTTTTGAAGAAGCAGATGTTGACGCATCAGGTGCACTAAATATTTCTGATCTTGTTTATCTCATATCGTATTCATTTGACAACCCATCAGGACCGGCACCTTTGAACTGTTATTAATATATTTACTTATAGGAAAATTAGGAAAAGATAATGAGAACCTACAAAACTTTATTATGCATTTTACTTTTGGTATTTGGATTTAATTCTATTTACGCTGTTTCAAATCAATCATTACAAAATGTTCCATCGATTACATTTCTTAAGATAGACTCGTCAGGCTCTATTTATATAGAAGGGGAGTTATCAACTTCTGCTGCTTTAGGCAATGAAATTGGGGCTTCTTTCAATTTTTTTGAATCTCAAAAATCATCACTTTATCTTTCTGATCCCCAGAAGGAACTACGAGTGGAAAAGACAATACATGACAAGATTGGTAATTCACATGTAAAGTTTAGGCAGTTATTCCATGATATTCCGGTTGTTACCGGACAGATATTTACACACTTTGATAAAAACAATAAAATAAATACTGTAAACGGTTCATTGGTAAGAGATATTAGCGTTGACTATATCCCTAGATCGGAAGAGCGTCGTGTAGGGAAAGAGTGTAGATCTCGGTGGTCGCCGTATCATTAAAAAAAAAAAAAAAAAAATAAACATCAATAAGCTTAGACAATATATAAAAAACAACATAATTATGACTCATCAGTACACAACACACGACTATTATACTACTACATCC
>CALCCW010000119.1:0-14274 GCA_937900185.1 uncultured candidate division Zixibacteria bacterium
TTTAATGATACGGCGACCACCGAGATCTACACTCTTTCCCTACACGACGCTCTTCCGATCTGAGTATTTTCAACTGAGTAAGAGATTTTTACAATCGGTGAGAATAAAGAGTCTACAAAGATAGTACCGGCCGGAGCATCCGGACGTTTATTATATTCGGCAACTACATAACTGCGACCATTGTCAATATCAATTTCCATTTCAAAATCGATATCATCGGTAAGCTCGCAAATTTGCAAATCTGTATTCAAAATTTCAATTTCCGGGTCTCCCTCAAACATTCCGGCAGTAATAATCTGTTTGCCGGATACTTTGAGACGAAGAGTACGCATTTCATCAGCATGCATAAGCACCCGAATTGCTTTTACGTTCAAAACGATATTGGCAACATCTTCATAGACTCCATCTAAAGTAGAGAATTCATGAAGAACGCCATTGATACGCATTGAAACAACTGCAGCTCCTTGTATAGACGAAAGCAGAACTCGTCTCAAGGAGTTACCTAATGTATTACCGAAACCTCTTTCGAGAGGTTCGATAACAAAACGTGAATAATTTTCTGTAGCCGAACTTTGGTCATTCACGACTTCTTTCGGCATTGCTAAAGGCTTCCATTTCATAATCTAACAAATCCTCCCAAGAATTACTTGGAGTAAAGCTCGACAACTAATTGTTCATTCGCTGTAAGCGGGATTTCAGAGCGTTTTGGTACTTCCAAAAGCTCACCTTCAAGTGCGGCTTTATTTAATCTGATCCAACCAAGATCTTCACCGCGGCCAACTTCTTTTAAAGCTGAGTGAACTAATTCGAGATTTTTTGATTTATCTTTTATTTTTACAATCTGATTTGGTTTTAATTGATATGATGGGATATCAACAATTTTCCCGTCAATTAAAATATGACGATGACGAATCAGTTGACGTGCTGACTTCCGTGAAGGAGCAAAACCTAAACGGTAGACAATATTGTCAAGTCTGACTTCAAGCATCTGAATCAGATTTTCACCGGTAACACCGATTTTTTTATCCGCAGCTACATAGTAGTTATGGAATTGTTTTTCCAAAACACCATAGGTACGACGGATTTTCTGTTTTTCCCTAAGCTGTATTCCATACGCAGAGATTTTGCGACGGAAATTCTGACCATGCTGCCCGGGGGCGTATTTACGCTTCTCGACACCACATTTTTCAGTGTAGCAACGAGCTCCTTTTAGAAAGAGCTTTTCGCCTTCACGTCGGCAGAGTTTACAGTTAGCGGCAGTATAACGAGCCATTCAAAATCCTCAATTTATAACATACTTTTTTTTCAAATTAAACACGACGACGTTTTGGTGGACGGCATCCGTTATGCGGAATTGGAGTCACATCTTTAATAAGATTGATATCCAAACCGGCGGCAGACAAAGCACGAACAGCAGCTTCACGACCGGAACCGGGACCTTTCACCCAAACTTCGACTTTTCTTAAACCCATATCCATCGCTTCTTTTGCAGCGGCTGATGCAGCCAACTGAGCAGCGAACGGAGTAGATTTTTTAGAACCCTTGAAACCGACTTTACCGGCAGTTCCCCATGAAATGGTTTTACCGATGACATCAGTTATGGTAATATGCGTATTGTTAAAACTTGCTTTGATGTGAGCCACACCATGAGCTTCAACTTTACGTGTTTTTTTCTTACCGCGTTTTTTCTTAGGATCAGCCACTTATAAAATAACCTCAATAGTTAAAGTAGTTTACTTCTTGTTTAAACCGCCGATAGACTTCTTAGGACCTTTACGGGTACGTGCATTCGTCTTGGTACGTTGTCCCCTGAGAGGGAGACCCCGTCGATGACGCAGACCGCGATAAGAACCGATATCCATCAAACGTTTGATATTCATTGAAATCATGCCGCGAAGAGTACCTTCAACATCGTACTCGTTTTCAATGACCGCACGTAATTTGGCGACTTCTTCGTCAGTTAATTTATTTACCCGAGTGTTCGGGTCAATTTGAGTTTTAATCAGAATCTGGGATGAACTGTGAGGTCCAATACCATAGATATATCTTAAACCGATTTCAACTCTTTTTTCTCTTGGTAGATCAACACCGGCAATACGAGCCAATTCTGAACTCCTTTATTTTAAAAAACATTTTTTGTTTTTCAACCTTGACGTTGTTTATGAGACGGGTTTTTCGAGCAAATTACTCTTAAGATACCGTGTCTCTTAATAATTTTACAATACTCACAACGTTTTTTCAACGCAGATTTAACTTTCATTTCAATCCTGCTTTCAACTCTTATTTATATCTATATGTTATACGACCGCGGGTTAAATCGTATGGTGATAGTTCCATCGTAACTTTGTCACCGGGCAGTATTTTAATAAAATGCATTCTCATCTTACCAGAAATATGAGCGAGAATAACATGTCCGTTATCCAATTCAACTTTAAACATCGCATTCGGCAAGGTTTCTACTACTTTACCTTCAACAGTAATTGTTTCTTCTTTAGCCATAGGCTCCTATAACACCGTTAAAATATCCGGACCGTTATCGGTAATTGCAACAGTATGCTCAAAATGAGCTGACGGTAATCCATCTGCTGTAACAATTGTCCAACCATCCGGCAATGTTTTCACTTGATACGTTCCACAATTAATCATTGGTTCAATAGCAATCACCATTCCGGTCTTTAAAGTAGGACCTTCGTTTTCTGAACCATAATTGGGTACTTGCGGATCTTCGTGCATATCGCGACCAATTCCATGACCGACTAATTGACGAACCACACCGTATCCATTTGCTTCCGCCACTTTTTGAACAGCTGCGGAAATTTGTCCTAATTTATTGCCATTTCTCGCTTTGTCAATACCTGCAAGCAAAGATTTTTCAGTTATTTTCATTAATTGCTGTTTTTCTTCAGAAATTTCACCAATTGCGAACGTTTTAGCGGCATCACCGTAAAAATCGTTCAAAATTGAGCCAACATCAACAGAAACAATATCACCATCTTTGATAATTCTATCACATGGAATACCGTGAACAACTTCCTCATTTATAGAGATACACGCAGAAGCAGGAAATCCATGATAGCCTTTAAAAGCAGGTATAGAATCTTTCGAGCGAATACATTCTTCAACTAAGGTATCCAGTTCAGCAGTAGTCATACCAACTTTTATTTCTTTTCCAGCCATTGCCAAAGCTTCGGCAACAATTCGACCGGCAGATCTCATAATTTCAATTTCTTCTTTTGTTTTTAACTTAATCACTTTGTTACTTGTATCTCTTCTAAAATAGAATTAAAGACATCATCGGGAGCAATATCAGCATTTAGCTCAACTAAAATTGATTCGTTACGATAGAAGTCAATTATCGGTTTTGTTTGCATATGATAGATTTCAAGTCTGTTTTTGACAACCTCTTCTTTATCATCATCTCTAACAATTAAGTCGGTGCTGTCTTTATCACATTTGCCGTCAACTTTCGGCATCGCATCAGCAACATTTACATTATATGTTGTTTGACAAGTCGGACAAAACCGTCGACCAGCCATACGGTTAACAATAGCATCATCTTCAACACAAAGACAGATTGCCTTATCAAGAGTTACGCCTGATTCATTAAGCATTACTTTAAGTGATTCGGCTTGCGGCATCGTACGTGGAAAGCCGTCTAAAATAAAACCTTTAGAAAGCAGCCCTGAATTTATCTTATCCTGAATCAGTCCAACAATGAGTGCATCAGGAACAAGTTCACCATTATCCATAAATTCTTTGGCCTGTTTGCCAAGTTCAGTTTGGTTTTTGATTGCTTCCCGTAGAAGATCTCCTGTTGACAAATGAGTCAACCCGAGTTTCTCCGAAACTTTTGCAGCCTGTGTACCTTTACCTGAACCCGGAGGACCTAAGAAAATCAAATTCATACCTACATTGATCTCCCGCGAATTTTACCTTTTTTCATAAAGCCGTCATAATGACGCATCATAAGATGAGATTCAATCTGCTGCAACGTATCTAAAGCCACACCGACAATAATAAGAAGTCCGGTACCGCCGAAGAAGAAGTTTACATTTAATTTAGAGATTAAAACCCAAGGTAAAACAGCAATAGCAGCAAAAAATATAGCACCCGGTAATGTAATACGGGTTAATATTTTTTCAATATATTGAGAGGTGTTTTTCCCCGGACGAATTCCCGGAATATATCCACCATTTTTACGCATATTG
Source organism: uncultured candidate division Zixibacteria bacterium (assembly GCA_937900185.1). Lineage (GTDB taxonomy): Bacteria > Zixibacteria > MSB-5A5 > GN15 > FEB-12 > QQUK01. Next base: position 4,209 of record CALCCW010000119.1, read on the forward strand.
TCAGCAATTTCCATCGGATTAAATACAATAGCAGTATAGAAATACCCAAAGAATATAATAATCATAGCATAAATAATTGAATACCATGCACTACCCGGAGCAAGAGTTTGAGAGACAAGATTTTGAATCCAATCACTTTCAGGGAAAAGTTGTGCAATCGTAGAAGGTAAAAACATAATAGATTGAGCAAAGATTATCGGAATAACACCTGCGGAGTTTACCGATAAAGGTAAATGAGTTTGCTGTCCGCCGTATACTTTTCGTCCGACAACTTTTCTTGGGTATTGAACCGGAATTTTTCTTTGAGCACGTGTCACTAAAATAACGGCAGCAATAACTGCAATCATTGTACCAACCATAAGAGCTTCAAGCAAAATACCTCTTGAGCCGTTCCATATTAATTGAGCTTCCTGAACAACAGCATCAGGGAATCTTGCGATAATGCCAATGAAAATAATCAGTGAAATACCGTTCCCTATTCCTTTTTCAGTTATCTGTTCACCAAGATACATGATGAAGATACAACCGGATGTAAAGGTAATAATAGTTAGCGGTATAAACCAAACAGTTGTCATATGAACAGCAGAGACACCGTTGAGATTTATTGTTGTTAAGAAACCTGCTGTACCCCACGCCTGCAAGGCAGCAATGAGAACAGTAAGATAACGTGTATATTGTGTAATTTTGCGACGACCCTCTTCACCCTCACGCTGTAGCCGCTGCAAGAACGGAATAACGGCACCTAATAATTGTAACATAATAGATGCAGAGATATACGGCATAATACCCAACGCAAAGATAGTAGCTTTAGCAAAAGCACCACCAGCAAAAAGATCCAGAAGACCGAAAATCGAATTAGAGGATAAAGCCGCCGATAATACAGAGCCGTCAACACCCGGAGTAGGCACATGACCGCCGATACGATAAACAACTAAAAGAGCTAGAGTAAAGAATATTCTTTTTCTGAGCTCTTCGACTTTAAAAATCGATCTAAAAGTTTCCAGCACTAAACCACCTCAGTTTTTCCGCCGGCGGCATTGATTTTTTCAATTGCCGACTTGGAGAAAGCGTTTACTTTGACAGTATATGCCTTATCAATAGTACCGTTACCTAAAATCTTAACAGGTACGTTTGGTTTACGAACGAGTCCGCATTTTAAAAGAGTTTCGTTCGTAATTTCACCCGGTTCACAACGAAGCAAATCGGTGACATTCACAATTTGAAATTCTTTTTTAAATATATTTGTAAATCCGTGTTTTGGGACACGACGTTGGAGAGGCATTTGCCCACCCTCAAAACCGATTTTACGACTAAAGCCGGATCTTGATTTTTGACCACCGTGACCACGTCCGGAAGTTTTTCCTTTTCCACTACCGGAACCACGACCAACGCGTTTGCGATTTTTGGTCGAACCTTCGGCCGGTTGTAATGTATGCAGTTCCATAATAAACCTCTATATTCTAATCGATCTCTTCAACTGTAATCAGATGTGCTACGGCTTTAATCATACCACGAATCTGAGGAGTATCGTTATGTACAACAGATTTTCTAATTTTTCCCAAACCAAGAGCAGCAATAGTTCTTTTTTGAGGTTCTTTTCTGTCTATTGTACTTCTTATCTGTGTAATTTTAAATTTGCTCATATTAATAACCTTTCCGCCTAAGCGTTTATTCTTCGCGGAATTTAATTTCTTGTTCTTGGGTCTGCAGTTCGATTAACCCTTGCAGAGTTGCTTTCACAACATTGTTTGGGTTTCTGCTGCCAATCACTTTTGTTAAAATATCCTGTACACCTAATGATTCTAAAATTACACGTACAGCACCACCGGCAATAACTCCGGTACCCGGAGAAGCCGGACGCATCATAACGGTAGTTGCTGCGAACTTTCCGTTTATACGATGAGGAATAGTACCTCTTACCAATGAGACAGAACTCATTGATTTTTTTGCTGCTTCTGTTCCTTTGCGAATAGCTTCAGAAACTTCAGGAGCTTTGCCGTGACCGATTCCAATTTTTCCTCTTTTATCGCCGACAGCAACAAGAGCGGTAAAACTAAACCTGCGTCCACCTTTAACAACTTTGGCAACACGGTTGATGTGTACAACTCGTTCTTCAAATTCGCTTTTTTCAGCTTCGTACTTAGCCACCAAGACCTCTTATTTTTTTAATATTTTCATTATAGTTTTAAACCACCTTTCCGGGCGCCGTCGGCAACAGCTTTGACCCGACCGTGGTAACGAGAAACATTTTTATCAAACACTACTTTCTCAATTCCTTTTTCCAAAGCAACTTTGGCAATTATAGTACCAATAACAAAAGCCTGCTTTGTTTTATTCATATCATCTTTAATTTCAGATGCTACGTTTTTGGAATTGGTTGCCGCTGATGCTAAAGTAACCCTGTTAATATCATCAATAACTTGTACATAGATATTTTTCAGCGATTTAGCAACAGTCAGACGCGGTCTTTCAGGAGTACCGGAGATTTTTCCCCGAACCCTGCTACGACGTCTTTTAGCTTTGACACCTTTGACAACATTTTTATCAGCCATAATTTTTTACACCAATATTTTATTTATTAACCTGCTGTTTTACCGGCTTTTGAACGTACATATTCGCCAACATAGCGAATACCCTTGCCTTTATACGGTTCCGGTTTACGGAAACCACGTATTTTTGCGGCAACTTGTCCAACTAATTCTTTATCTACACCGGTAACAATTATTTTATTTTCTTTTGGAAGAACTTCAACATCAATACCATCAGGCTGACGCATCACGATAGGATGTGAATAACCTAAATGGATAACCAGCACTTTACCTTTTAATTCAGCCCGGTATCCTACTCCACGAAGTTCTAATTCTTTTTTATAACCTTCTGAAACACCAATAACCATATTATTTAATAAGGATCTGGTGAGACCATGTAAAGCACGATGTTTTTTTTGTTCAGACGGACGTGTCACAATCACTTGGTTCTCTACAATAGCTGCTGACATATCAGCATGAATTTCTCTGCTGAGAGTACCTTTTGGACCGGTGACAGTAATCATCTGAGCATTGATATCAACTTTAGTTTTATCTGGAATCGGAATCGGCATTTTACCTACTCTTGACATAATCCAATCCTTTCCTTACCAGCAGCGGCAGAGCATTTCACCACCGACACCTTTTTTCGCAGCTTCATAGTTTGTCATTACACCGCTTGAAGTTGATACAATCATCATCCCACGCATATTGTGGGTAGTGCTTACAATTTTGTCAGAGTCATAATATTTTCTCAAACCCGGTTTAGAGATTCGAACTAAACCCCGTATAACAGGTTCATCCTGACGGTTATATCTGAGATAGATACGGAGAAGCCCCTGTTTATTATCAGGAAGTTCAATCATATCATTGATATATTTATGTTCTTGTAAAATACGAACGATTTCCCGTTTCAGTCCTGAAGCAGGTACATCAACCGCATTTTTCTTTGCTTTTGAGCCGTTACGAATTCTCGTAAGCAGATCAGCAATAGGATCAGTCATCATAATACAGTTATTCTCCTAAACCTTTACCAACTGGCTTTCACAACACCAGGTAAATCACCGTTCAGTGCCATTTGTCTGAAACAGATACGGCAAAGCCCAAAGCGACGCATATACGCTCTTGGACGTCCGCACTTGCGACAACGGTTATAGGCACGAACACCGAATTTCGGTTTACGTTTTTGTTTTTCAATTAAACATGTTTTAGCCATATTTCTTCCTACTTACGGAACGGCATGCCAAACTCTTCCAACAGTTGCCGGGCTTCAGCATCGGTACCGGCTGTTGTTTGAAAAGTAATGTTCATACCTCTGATTTTATCTATTTTATCGTAATCAATTTCCGGAAAAATCAATTGTTCTTTTAAACCCATATTATAATTTCCACGGCCATCAAATGATTTAGGATTGATACCTTGAAAATCTCGAATACGCGGGATGGCGATATTTACCAAGCGGTCCAAAAACTCATACATACTATCACGGCGTAATGTTACAGAGCAACCAATGCCAACACCTTCACGAAGCTTAAAATTCGAAATTGATTTTTTAGCTTTGTTTATAGAAGGTTTTCTTCCGGTAATTTTGGTTAAATCTCCAACAGCAGCATCAAGTAATTTTGAATTTTGAGTTGCTTCACCAACACCGATATTCACTACAATTTTGGTTAGTTTCGGAATCTGCATAACTGATTTATAACTATTTTCTTTCATCAGCCTTGGCATGATTTCTTTTTCATATTTGTCATGAAGTCTCGACATAATTACACAACCTTTAAATCTGCTCGCCGGTTTTCCGACAAATTCTAATTTTTGTTTTTTTGCCGCCTTCATCAATTACTTTACTTGAAAGTCTTGTAGGACCGTTCAAAGTATTTGAATAAAGAGCAACATTACTAACATGAAGCGGTGCTTCAATCGTTATAATACCACCACTAGGGTTATTTTGAGTTGGTTTTTGATGACGTTTAATCATGTTCACGCCTTCGACCAAGACAGTATCCTTTTTTAAGTCAACAAATAAAACCTTACCGGTTTTACCGGCAGATTTGCCGGTTCTAATATAGACGGTATCACCTTTTCTAATCTTCATAATTCTATCTCCCTCGTTAGAGGACCTCCGGAGCAAGCGATACAATTTTCATAAATTGTTTATCACGAAGTTCACGGGCAACAGGTCCAAAGATACGAGTGCCACGAGGTTCTTTTTGGTCATTTATGATTACAGCCGCATTATCGGAAAAACGGATTACAGACCCATCTTTGCGTTTGAGTCCACTTTTAGTGCGAACTACAACAGCACGGCAAACTTCTGATTTTTTCACGGTACCACCCGGGATAGCTTCTTTGACGGTAACCACAATAATATCACCAACAGAAGCGACTTTTTTTCGTCCGCCGATAATTCTGAAGCACATAATTTTTTTGGCTCCTGAATTGTCAGCAACAGAAAGAACAGTAAACTCTTGAATCATTTTCTACATACCTTTCTGTGCGGCTATTTTGCCTGCTCAACAATTTCGACTAAACGCCAACGTTTTTGTTTCGACATTGGGCGTGTTTCCATAACCTTAACAATATCACCAACACCGGCTTCATTTTTTTCATCGTGTACCATCAATTTGGATGATGTACGGAAGGTCTTTTCATACCGTGGATGTTTCATTACTCTTTCAACTAAAAGAGTAAAGCTTTTATCCATTTTTGTAGATACAACTTTCCCAACACGGGTTTTTCTTAAATTTGTTCTATTTTCAGCCATTTATAACTCCGCTATTCCTCTTTACCTTTTTTAGCAGCTTTGGAATCCGGTAAAATAGCTGAAGCATTTTCAGCAAGTTTTTTAATACCGAGCGTATCTTCGTGCAAAGTAGTCATAACCAGAGCAATTTCTCGCCTGATTTGTCTTAAACGAAGAGGGTTATCCAGAGCCTTCAAAGAACGTCCCATATGCAAGTTAAAACGTTCATCCAAAAGATCATTTTTCTTAAGCAGGAGTTCATCGCGGGTCATTTCACGTAAGTCACGATTTTTAAGCACGCCTATACTCCTTCCATCTCATGACGAGATATAAACTTCGTTTTCATCGGTAATTTATTGGCACCAAGACGCATCGCTTCTCTTGCCATTTCCTCAGAAACACCTTCAATTTCAAATAACATTCTTCCCGGTTTCACAACAGCAACCCAAGACTCCGGAGCACCTTTACCTTTACCCATACGAGTTTCGGCAGGTTTGCGTGTAATAGGCTTATCGGGAAAAACACGAATCCAAATTTTACCGCCACGTTTTACATAACGTGTCATTGCAATACGAGCAGCCTCAATTTGACGACTGGTCAACCAGCACGCCTCTAAGGACTTCAGACCGAATTCGCCAAAATCGACCGTATATCCGCCTTTGGCTTTGCCGGTTCTACGACCGCGATGAGTTTTGCGGTGCTTTACTTTTTTGGGCATTAACATTTAATAAATCTCCCAATAACCATATTAACTCTCTGACTTCTTAGGGTCAGATTTGTTTTCAGTTTTAGCTGCAACTTTAGTTTTAGTTTCAACTTTAGTTTTAGTTTCTGCTTTTGCTGGTCTTTCAGGACGGCGTCCTTTTTGCGGAGGAGCTCCCCCCGGTCTGCCTTCACCTTTACGGCGAATTTTACCACGAGGTCGTTTTTTTGCACCTTTGTTGTCATGACCGCCGCGTGGACGTTTATGCTGTCCTCCGGCTTGAGCAGTATCAGCTTCTTTCTTTTCTTTATCAGCGTAAAAATTACCTTTTTCCAGTATCTCTCCTTTACAGATCCATACTTTCACTCCAATACAACCATAGGTAGTATGGGCAGTAGAGGTCGCATAATCGATATCAGCACGCAATGTGTGTAAAGGTGTCCGACCTTCCTTATATTTTTCATCACGGGCAATTTCAGCACCACCTAAACGTCCACTACAACGAATTTTGATACCCATGGCACCCATCTTCATAGTAGTTGCTATAGTTTTTTTCATAGCACGACGAAATGAAACACGCCCTTCAAGTTGACGAGCAATAGAGTCGGCAACTATTTGAGCATCTAATTCCGGTTTTCTGACTTCAACGATGTTAAGTAAAATATCTTTCTTGGTCAACAGTTGTAATTCGCTGCGAAGCTTATCAACTTCAGCACCCTTACGTCCAATAACTATACCGGGACGTGACGTATGAATATCCACGGTGACTTTTTTGGGTGCTCGAGAGATGCTCACTTTTGCAATCCCTGCATTTGCTAAACGGCGAGAAATATACCGTTTTATCTGCAAGTCTTCATGCACTAAATCAGCAAACTTATTATCGGGGGCAAACCACCGACTGTTCCAAGTTTTTATAACACCAAGTCGAAAACCTATGGGATGTGTCTTTTGTCCCAAAGTATACTCCTTAAAAGATCAATTAACTTTCGTTTTTATCTGCTGCTTTTGTTTTTATCTTGGCAGCAGTTTTCTTAGTTGCTGTTTTTTTAACAGCAGTTTTCTTTGCCGCTTTTTTCTTTGGAGCGGCTTTTTTACCAGAAGAGTCAGCAGCTTTGGCATCTTTTTTCACTACTTTTTTCTTCGTTTTAGTTGCTGCTTTCATTTCAGCATCAGCATCAGTATGTCCTTCAATAAATACAGTTAAATGACAAAACCGTTTATGATAGCGGAACACACGACCCATAGAACGGAATCTAATCCGTTTTTGAGTCGGAGCAGCATCGACAATAATATTTTTAACTACTAAATCTTCAGGGTGTAAATGGTCTGTTCCTTCTTGGGAGAGAGCATTTGCCGCAGCCGATTTAACAGTTTTCGCCAAATGGTGGGCAGCAATTTTGGGAGTAAAATTAAGTGCCGCAAGTGCTTTTTCCACCGGCATACCTTTAACATTATCAGCCACTAAGCGCATTTTTCTTGGAGGAATCGAAAGGTATTTGAGGCTTGCTTTTGATGAAACCAACATAGCTATTTACCTTTCAACGCTGAGAAGCGATCCGTTATTTTACCGCCATGACCACGGTATGTTCTTGTTGGGGCGAATTCACCCAACTTATGTCCAACCATGTTTTCTGTAACATAAATTGGTACAAATTTATTTCCAGTATGAACTGCAAACGTATGACCGATAAATTCAGGAAGAACTGTTGAACGGCGAGACCAAGTTTTAATAACTTTTTTCTGACCGGATTCATTCAATTTATCAACCTTTTTCATCAAATGGTCATCAACGAAAGGTCCTTTTTTTAGTGAACGAGGCATCTATGCAATCTCCGCCTTTAAATTTTCACTCTACGATCTTGAACTAAATGATCGCTAGATTTACGTTTACTTCTTGTCTTATACCCTTTAGTAGGTTTACCCCATGGAGTACAAGGGTGACGTCCCCCTGAAGAACGGCCTTCACCACCACCCATGGGATGGTCAACCGGGTTCATAGCAACACCACGAACATTTGGACGAATACCGCGCCAACGAGAGGCTCCGGCTTTTCCCCAAATAACGTTCTTATGATCTACATTAGAGACTTGACCAATTGTTGCATAACATACCGCAGGGACAGTACGTACTTCACCGGAAGGCATTTTGAGAGTAACTTTATTTCCTTCTTTTGCAACAACCTGACAGAATGAACCGGCAGAGCGGGACATTTGGGCTCCTTTGCCCGGTCTCATTTCAATATTATGAACGTTGGTACCCAATAAGATATTTCCCAAAGGGAGTGAATTACCAACAATTTGTTCAACTTTTTCACCGGACATTACAGTATCATTTACACTTAAACCAACCGGTGCGATAATATATCTTTTCTCACCATCAACATAGTGTAAAAGAGCAATACGAGCTGAACGGTTAGGATCGTATTCAATCGATGCAACACGAGCCGGGATATTATATTTATTTCTTTTAAAATCAATGATTCTATACATCCGTTTGTGACCACCACCACGCTGATACGCAGTAATACGACCTTTATTGTTTCGACCACCTGATTTTTTGAGCGGTCTTAATAAAGATTTTTCCGGTACGGTAGATGTAATCTCATCAAAAGCCGGTACAGTTCTGAACCGGTACGACGGAGTTACTGGGCGATATTTTTTAATTGCCATTGCTACACCTATCTTCCACTACAGATTATCAAACATTGTTATAGATTCACCTTTTTTAAGCCTGACAATAGCTTTTTTCCACGTAGATGTTTTTCCTTCATTACGACCCATGCGGCGGATTTTCCCCGGCATGATCAAAGTACGAACATCAACTACTTTCACTTTAAACAAATCCTCAACAGCGGACTTAATCATAAGCTTATTGGCAGCTTTGTCAACTTCAAAAACATACTCATTATTCAACTCTCGAAGCAATGAAGAGCGTTCGGTAATTTTATTGAGCTTGATTATATTTCTATATTCTACTTTCACCCAAACACCTCAACAATCTTATCTAAACCTGCTTTTGTCATTAAAACATAATCAGCATTCAATAAATCATATCCGTTTGTTGTAACTGCTCTGCCGTATTTTACAGTTTGCAGATTACGACATGAAAGGGCACAATTATCATTACGACCTTCATCAAGGATAATGCATTTCTTGCCGTCTATATCAAACTTACCAAGCATAGAAACAATAGATTTTGTTTTAATTTCATCAAGTTGAATTTTATCCAAAACTTTAATGCGGTCTTTGTTCGCCATATCGGAAAAGACTGAACGCAGTGCATTTTTTTTCATTTTCTTTGGCATTTCATACCCGTACAAACGAGTCTGAGGGCCAAAAACAGTTCCGCCGCCTCTCCAAAGAGGAGAACGACTGGTACCTGAACGGGCACGCCCGGTACCTTTTTGACGCCATGGTTTTTTACCGCCTCCACGGACATCCCTTCTTGTTTTCGTATGTGCATTTCCCTGTCTCTTACGAGCAAGAAGATTCACTATATACTGATGAACAAGAGCTTCATTCGGCTCAACACCAAATACGGATGCATCTAATTCGACATTTCCGATTTCGGCACCATCTTGATTATATAATTTCACACTCATCTCTTACCTACCCCCTATTCGTCGAACGAACTTTTACGAGTGATCCTTTAAAGCCGGGGACAGAACCTTTTACTAAAAGGAGGTTTTCGCTTTCAATAACTTTGATCACTTCAAGGTTTAAAATAGTCTTCTTATCTTTACCCATACGACCGGACATCTTCATACCTTTAAACACTCTTGACGGTGTAGAGGAGATCGGAAGAGCGTCGTGTAGGGAAAGAGTGTAGATCTCGGTGGTCGCCGTATCATTAAAAAAAAAACCAATAAAAAACATAAAAAATAAATTATATCTATGATAAGCAAACCTGATTACCATGTCCTCACGCTAGTATCTCTCATCGCTATCCACCTCCACCCCACGATAGCTATCAACTACACAACACTGGTCACTACGTTAGCACAGATAGTGTATGAATACACCGCATACTAGACACTTGTGAGTCATGACTGTACTGTACATAGCTCGAGTATCGACCACGATCTCCAGTTACAAA
>CALCCW010000120.1:0-6055 GCA_937900185.1 uncultured candidate division Zixibacteria bacterium
AATGTAGATAAATGGCATAAAAAGATAGAAGAAGAAGAAAAGAAGAAAGAAAAGAATTTTTTTTTTTTCAAGCAGAAGACGGCATACGAGATATATCAGTGTGACTGGAGTTCAGACGTGTGCTCTTCCGATCTTTTCTTTATCATAGAAGTAATTAATATTACAGACAAACTGATATGAATCTTTTCTTTTTAAAAGTTCAAAACGAGGAAGAACAAATGCAGCAGTACTAAATTTTTTCCATGAATCTGTTACCTGCGATGCGGTATCAAATTTTATCCCTCCGAAATATCTCACAGAATCATCGGCATTTGTTAACCGTGTTTGAATTTTTTCAAAAAGTTCAGGGTGCGTTTGGTCATCACCATTTTGAATTATATCGGCAAAATGAATTCCGGCAACGGCAAACTTATCGTCTCTGTCTGACCAAAACAATTTTTCATTTACTTGCTGCTTTTGAAACCAGTTTATAATATCAATTTTGGGAATATCTATGCTAATTCTGCAAATCGCATTGTCAGTTTTATCTGAATCAAACAACGTTTGCAGATTTTGTTTTAACAAACCTTGAACTTCTGAAATATTTTTCACTTTATCTTTCAAAGCGGCAGTAGTCATATTTATTTTTTTACTCCTTCATAGATTGTTGCTATTCCAAAAGTCAACCTATGTTCTGATACAGTTGAAAAACCTGCTTTCTCCATCAATATACAAAATTCTTTACCATACGGAAAGGATTCAACCGTTTGGTTCAAATATTTATAAGCATAGCTGTCGCCTGAAATAATTCCGCCTATAAACGGGAGAATATGACGAAAATAAAACAAATACCCGGCTTTGACCAATCTGTTTTTTGGTAAAGAGAACTCTAAAATAAGCACTTTGCCGTTTTGAGTCAAAATTCTATGCTTTTCCTGCAAAGATTTCTGCACATCGACTACGTTTCTTATCCCAAAGGCAATAGAGACCGCATCAAAAGAATTATTTTCAAATGGAATATGTACCGCATCCCCACGCACAAAAGAAATATTATCAGAATTATTTTTATCCTGATACTTTATAACAGCATATTTGAGCATTTCACCGGACATATCAAGCCCGACTCCTGAAGCAAAATGTGAAGATTTTTCTGCCATTGACAATATTAAGTCTCCTGTACCGGTTGCCAAATCTAACACTGACAGGTATTCTTTTTCTGGCAGCAGTGAAACAACTTTATTTCGCCATGCGACATCCTGCCGAAATGAAAGAAGCCGATTGAGCAAGTCGTATCTGTTGGCAATTCGGTCAAACATTCGGTAGACATTTTCCCTTTTTGGCTCTTTTGGCAATTTTGTAGACAGTTCTTTCATAGTTTTTAAATATAATGCATCTCTTTATTTATTCAAGTATATGTAAAGAAATAAAAAAGTTATTAAAGCTATTGGTATTAAAGCAGTTACATTAGAAATTGTGTGTAATATGTGATTTAAATCTCACAATCTGCAGTTGATATTTCAAAAAAGTTTGAGTAACATATAGTATAGAGAAAATCATGATAAAAAAGGAATAGATATGAAGTATCGTAATATTGGGAAATCGGGTATTAAAATCTCAGAAATCGCTATCGGCGGATGGTTGACGTATGGCGGTACGGTTGACAGTGACCAAACAGCTCCGATTATTCGTAAAGCGATAGAACTCGGTATTAACTATATCGACTTGGCTGATATTTACTCAAAAGGAAAAGCAGAAGAAATCATCGGCGGAATTATTCAAGATTTCAACCGTTCCGATTTGGTCCTTTCAAGCAAATTATTCTGGCCGATGTCTGACAATATTAACAACCGCGGACTTTCACGTAAACATATTATGGAGTCAGTTGAAAAAACCTTAACACGACTCAAAACCGATTATCTTGATTTATATTTCTGTCACCGATACGATCCCGAAGTTGGCGAAGAAGAAATAGTTCGTGCGATGGATGATTTAGTGCATCAAGGGAAAATTCTCTATTGGGGAACCTCTGTTTGGCGGGCTGATAAAATTGAACGGCTTGTTGGTGCCGCTAAAAACTTTAACTGCTATTCCCCTATGGTTGAACAACCACGATATAATATGCTCGACAGACATATAGAAATAGATGTGATGTCATCATGTAAACGTAACGGTATCGGACTGACAGTTTGGTCTCCGCTGGCACAGGGATTTCTAACAGGCAAGTATAATAACGGCATTCCCGATGACAGCCGCGGGGGAACATCAAACTGGCTCAAGGCGGATTTGACCGAAGCAAATATTGCAACATGTAGAAAACTTTCTGATATAGCACAATCTTTGGATATAACTCTTTCGCAAATGGCACTGGCATGGATATTACGAAAAGAAGAAATCAGCTGTGCCATAATCGGAGCCACAAAAGCTGCTCAGCTTGAAAACAACATTAAAGCATCTGATATTCGATTAGAAAAAGAAACGCTCAAAGAGATAGAAAAGATTTTAAATAACAAACCTCAAATTCCGGTGATGTAGGAGAAAAATAATGTTTAGAACAATGGAAGATTTTAAACAAGACTGGGAAACTGAATCAAAAATCACTCAATCGATTTTTGATGCGTTGACAGATAAATCACTTTCACAATCAATTAACAATGACCATCGCACAATAGGACGAATCGCCTGGCATATCTGTGAAACAATCACTGAAATGCTTCCGCATATCGGATTACAATATGATTTGATAAAACCTCCGGTTCCTACAGAAGCAAAAGTTATTTCTGAAAAATATGCAGAACTATCAAAATCATTATTAGAACAAGTTGCCGATTGGAATGATGAAAAACTGTTTGAAGAAGATGACCTGTATGGAGAAAAATGGCAAAAAGGAAAGACTCTCTTAATACTGATTAAGCATGAAGTACATCACCGCGGACAAATTTCTGTACTGATGCGTCAGGCAGGAGTTGTTGTTCCGTCGATTTATGGTCCGGCAAAAGAAGGATGGGTCGATTACAAAATGGAACCACCTGTTATTTAGAGATAGCTGGAAATTTTTAACATACAATTCTTAATTTTATCTTAGGTAGGGCGGAAATCTTTAGTATCTCCGCCATCAATAATGCATACCAAAAATATTCTCCTATAATAATTTTTATAATTTATTCATGTATTGTCAAGTCAAGCAGGCAGGCGTTCCGATTCCAAAAAATATAATTGTGAGAAACCCGACATTGTTTCGTATGCTTTGTTCAAGTAAAGTAGGTCTGGTTCCAAGTCCTCCAAAGGCGGACAGAACCTGACAAAACTAATTTTTTCAAATCAAAATATTATTTTAATTCTTCTCAACTCCTTTCCGTCACGGACGGAAACCAGTGCAGAAACGATTAGAGAAAATAAAACAAAACATTTGACGACCTTCATTCATTCTTTTATCAACTGCCATTTTGTTACTGTTCTGGACTCCGGCTCCGCCGGAGAGGAGAAGTTCCGCTTGTTCTTATATCCACCTTTCGGTAGCTTTATGAACCCAAACTACACACCTTAAAATGCGATAATAATTTAAAACAATTTAGAAGAAAATATCGTCTCTTAGGTATCATATTTAAGAATATGATGTTATATTACAAACGTAATATTTTATGAGGGATTTAAAATGAAGAATTTTATTAGATATTTGATTATTATTGTTTTACTGACTGCTACAGCGGGTGTTTGCGTAGCCACTACACCCACAATTCGTCGCATGCTTTATTATGAGTTTGAAGTTATATCTTTTGATAACGCTACTGGGAATGCATCAATTGCTGTGACAATTACACCGGACAGAGATACATCTTTATATGTTCCAAAAACTGTACCAGAATTTTGTAAAGAGATACCTATTCAAATAACGACACCAGATAATCTTACATTTCACTCTAATCAAGAGATGTTGCTTGATTTTGATGGTAAAGAAAATATAACAATAATTGTTAAAGTAACGTTAGTTGAACAATCTCAAGTACAATTACTCTTTCATGCTACCTGTACTCCAACGGGGAAAGAGATAACAGATTATTTATTTCTTAAACTAGATGAAAATAAACTTTCTATTTCTCGATCAAGTTTAACAAATGCAAAGAAGGTAGTACCGCTTTATCAAAAACCTAATTGGGATACTGTGACAACAGAACAGTTGAGTGTTGAATATGAAGTATATTTTAAAATAATAGACAAAGAATCTTATCAATACTTCGAAAATATTACAGATACACTTATACAAACTAATAAAAAAGATGTTTATAAAACTGTTTTGAGCCTTGGAGAGCTTCTTGAGTTAGGGAAAAAAAATATTGAAGCAGAGTTTGTTCATCGACCACCTTGGGATAAACGAACAACCCCATGGAAAAATTTAGAAGTTGAGCAAGCAAAACTTTTAGCTCATAAACCAAAACAAACAACACAACCAATCGCACCTTTTACTTCTGCTGATTCTTTATTCTATGATTCGTTAACAGAAAACGGTAAAAAAACTTATGCAAAAATGAAATATTTGGAATTACAAGGACCATCTACAAACCGTTATGGTGAATCAGCATTAATTGATAACTATGGTTTTGCTCGTGATAGTGGTCAAACATATTTCTATAGGGTAAGATCTGTTCCAACAGATAAATTACGTGCTGAATCACGTAGAATTAGGGATTCAATTTTAGCAGTCAATCCTCCAAATGTATACGATGTGATAGTCGATTTAAGAAATTCTGAAGATTATTTATATTTTAAAGATAAAGTAGACTTAATTGAAAAAACTGACCGTGAAGGATATTATAGAATAGAATGCAATAAGTCAGTAATAACAGAAATAGAACAGAGAAAGATTAAATACAGGCGAACACATCGACCCTCTTGGATAAAAAGTGATTCGGCAAAAGCTGAGCGAAGAAAAAGAGTTGAAAAGGTTAAAAAGAAATAAACTGGAATTTTTCTATTCTGACAGTTCCTGACCAGCTATGGCAGGTCGTAAAGTGAAGGAGCTTCAAAAAATCAAAATGAGTTTGGTGTCATATATAAAAGTTTCTTTTTTTTAAACGGTACTATCGTGGCACTATGGCTTGTGACAAAATGATCTTTATCCCACAATTTATAAAATCTAAAATAATTTGGAAGAAAGTTTGTTGTTGATTGTAAAAGAGTTAAGTATTAAATTATAAAATAATTGGAAGGGTAATACAATGAAAATCAACACATCAATAAAAACTATCAGCATATTATTTGTAATGATATGTTTGCTTTACAGTTCAGCATTTGCTAAATTAATGCCGACATGGCCGATTGAAGTATATTTTGAAACTGAAGATGTAATTAGTACCGATAACTCTCTTCAGTATTCACTTGAATTTACGCCTATTTCGCCTCAATGCGATATGATAGAAATTTCAGTTGAAAGTTTTAACGGGTTGGTTTATTTTGGTGATACTTATTGGAAAATACCTTTTGATGATTTAGAAAATTATACAAAATATGTAGATATTTTAATTCCTGCTAACGATACCAGCAGAATTGAACTAACAGTAAAATGTGATAATCACGATTACACTATTATTCGTAAATTTATCACTGTTGAAAATAGAATTGAAATTATGAGAGGCGTTTTGGATGTAAACCAAAATGGAATTATAGAACCTCAGTTTGAGGATTATATTGAGATAGTTACATCGGAAGAAATCCCTGAGAACGATAGCAACGACAGCTTAGAAGCTGAACATATAAATAATGATAGAATGGTTGATGAACCTCTGTATGACGGTCCTCTTGCTTCTTTTATGACTAATTATGAAAGAAAAAATTACGATAAACTTTCATCAACAGAATTAGAACTCATATATATGCGTTCATTTGAACAGGAACCACTTAAAGATAAAGACAGAGAATATTATCCTATTGGAGAACTATTATTTGTTCGAGATAGAGGAGAGTATAAATTCAGACCAATAAGAGACTATACGCAAAAAAAAGAATATTATCAAAACCTTCAAGACTCTTTATTACCAGTTCCCCAAAAAGGTGAATACGATGTTACTATTATTTTGTCCAA
>CALCCW010000121.1:0-14737 GCA_937900185.1 uncultured candidate division Zixibacteria bacterium
TAGAAGAATAGAGCTAGATTCACCTATAACATTTTCCATATATCTATCACTAGTTTTACGATTCAACTCATAAATCGGAAAAACATCTCTACCTCTAGTCTTATAAACTTTTTTAACAATATCTCTATCTGCAGACCAATCTATCAGCCAATCCCAATTATCATTAGCGGTAAGAACTTTTTCCCTTCCACCAAAAAGATGAAAACCCCTTTGTAATTCACTATTTCCTTTTCTAACCACATTTTTAATTACATTAATTATTTCAAAAGCAAAAACTAAATATTTTTCAGTCATTGTTCGAGCAAGATGCTCAGAACTAATAGCTTTTGTCAATCTATCTAAACACCATACAACTATATGTTTAAGATCTTCTGATCTGACTTCACCAACTCTCATATATCTTGACCAAAGTTCCTCGCCAGATTCTGATTGTTCAGCTTGAAGAAAAATAGGTACAATTTTACCTTCATCAATAAACTGATCAATACATTGATCTAATTTATATAAAGGAAATTTTGATAATTTACTATCTGCAAACTGCTTAAGTTCAGTATAAGATACGCCAAAATCTAATCGATTATGATTCTCTGTCTGATCTTCTCTAGAAGCAAGTTCAATTTCGATGTGTTGAACTTTCAAAATTGAAGAAATTATTTCTTCAACTGTATTAGCACTCTTGGACATTTCCATCAAACTTGCATCATATTTTTTGGAATATTTATCAGGTATAAACGATGGATAAGATCTAGAAGATTTGTCAATTTTACTATCATAACAAATTTCAGAATTATTAAGCTCACCACATAAAATTGGTTGAACCAATGCTGTTATATAACTATTTGACAACAGTTGTAAATCAATCTCAGATAAAAAATAATCACTGTCTTTTATTGTAAATTGAGAAGAATTTAAATCATTGCGGAATGCTTTTATTATAGGCATCCATTCAGATAGTTCTAATAAATAATTTAGCCATATAACAACAGATCGTAAGTTCATAATTCTCAAATCTGGACGAAAACCACTTGGATCAATATGGTGAGAACTAAGAATTTGCCATACTTTTCTATAATTTTTAGAAAGAAAATTTACTTTTTCAGTTAATTGATTGATAGTGCCATTATAAATCGAAATAGGTACTAATGAAATGATACGACTCTGTGGATCATAAAAAATTCTTATTTTCGATATTCCATGTGAATCAAGATTATCATTTGGATTAACTAATGACCATGAAAAATTAGCCTTTACACCATGCTTAGAATCTTCAAATTTCCACAAATTTGTATAAGCAAAATAATTATTTTCTTTAGCAAACTTAAAGATAAACTGGCTTATCTGACTAACAGAAATATTATTAAGTTTCAAATAAATAATAGGATGGTCTGTATCGTACGGTTTGCCTAATAATCCAAAAGCTTCAGTCTCAGTACTAACAAAATATGCACTATGATCAGGGTTTATAAAAACTTGAGGCTTTACTTCAATCTGATTAGTAGCATTAGGAAAAGTATCTGAGCAATAACCAAAAGGTAGTCCTAATATTTCAGCATCATTATACAAAAACTTTGAATAGTTTACTGTTTTATTAAATGTACTTCCAAAAATTACACTATCATCGCAAATAACTAACTTTTCTTGTTTTGGATTAAATGAATTAGTAAAGGTTAATGATTTTTCACTTATAATTCTATTTAATATATCTGAACTTACTAGTTTATGTCGAACAATTGTTTCGATCAATCTTGGGGCTTTTCTTGTTATAGCTAAAATACGTCCCTTTTCATTTAAAAGGTTCTTACCCCACTTAATTAAATCCTTTTCATGCTCACTAATGAAAAGAGCTAATAACGATCTTTCATCATTCATTTTTATAGTTGCTCCCTCTGATTCTTATATGAGAAATAAAATGGAAAGTACAATATTGGAGTTAACAATCCACACATTGTAAAATGAGTAGCAAGGGAAAAAAAACTATATTTTTTATAAGCAATTTGTGAATTAACAATTATTTGATTAGCGTAATGCTTATATAATTCAAGTTTAGTATTATTTTCCTGATTTTCTTCTTTGCAAAGAGATTGTAAAGCATATACATACTCATTTACAGATAAATTTCTAATTTCACCATAGAATAATAGATTCTCGTTCCCTGAAGGAGTTTTCCGTCTTGCTAAATAAGGAATCTCAACTTGAGGGATAAATGATAACAAACAAATCAGTAATGAGACAGGAATAAGTATAATTCCTTCAATCAAATAATAATTTAAAATTTGATTCGTAATAGATTCATCGCTAATTAGTTTTGAAAATGCAACAATAATTGCTATATTTGCAACTAATAGACCCGCATTTTTTTGTTCAGCAAATTTCAACCAATCAGAAACATTGCCAAATATGTATTGTAATCGTTTTTCCATACTGCTCTTTTTGATTTTTTCAAAAATTGAATTGTCAATCTGAGTACCTTGTCAACAATAAATAATTCAAATAAGAATAAAATTATAGTAAATAATAGTAGTTTTTACAAGTTAAATTCTAATATTATTCCATAATTTTGGAATAATTCCTATTGTTTCATTATAAAAATCACTTATATTAAATAAGTTCACCTTTCGTCAGAAACGTGAACATTTTTTTTATCTTTTTTTTATCCTCATAAACTTAAAATCCTCTCTTTACCGACGGTAACATTATTACCTACAAGTAGATAGCATGATAGTGACGTATTGTGTCAGTCTTGGCATTGAATAAATTGTTCACCTTAAAAGTTCACCTTTGATTCCTTTAAATCATAACAAATCAAGAACCTAACATAGCCATAACTACCTTTATTCATTGAATACCAACGGATTAACCTCAATATTTATAAATCCCTGTTTTACTTTTCAATCCATGAAGCTCATCCAAAAGTGCATCAAACTGACGAAAGGTGAACTTTCTAAAACGGCAAAACCACAAAAGTGGTTAATAACTGAGAAAAAGTTTCTCACAATATCAGAAGTTCAAGAACTTCAAGGACATTGTCAGTATGAAAAAACAATTGGTCTAAACATCAAGAATTTTAGAAAAATCAGAAAATGGTTTATGGTCGAGTTAGGATTACATGCAGGTCTCAGGGTAACTGAAATGGCACAATTACAACATCGTGATTTAATGATTGATGAAGATCGCTCTTCAATTCTTGCGTTAGGTAAAGGGAATAAGTTACGTGCGGTTAAGATCAGTCAGAAGTTTAAAGCAATCTGTATCGAATATATTAAATACAAACAACTTTTTGGATTCTCGACTTGTGATGAATCCTATTTACTCAATTCAAGATCAGATTCTCAAATATCCAAACGAGCTCTACAACGAGATTTTGAACAGGTTGTAAGTGATTCAGGTTTATCTACACATTATCACATACATAACCTCAGACATACTTATGTAACACATTTCTTAAAAGCGAGTCAGAATAATTACAGATTAGCACAAGTACAGGCAGGGCACTCATCCATAAAAACGACCCAAACCTATGCTGGGGTACTTGATGAAGAATTAAATCAAGCTGTGGAACTATTATATAAAATTGAAAATAAAAAATCACTTAATTCTGGAGGTTCACATGAAGACAAAATTGTTAACAATAATCGTGTTACTAATTGGAGTTATGTTTGTAATAACATGCTCTGAAAATCCTGTAGATGATGATAATAGAACGCCTTTAAAACCTGAAATAAATCTTCCGCCAAATTCATCAGTCAATCAGTCAATAACTCCAACATTAAGTTGGACTTGTACAGATCCTGATGGTGACAAATTAACTTATGATGTCTATTTCGATACAAGCAACAACCCATCAGTTGTAGTTTCAGATAAATCAAACCCATCTTATGCTCCCGGAACATTACAATATAACACAAGATATTACTGGAAGATTTTAGCAAAAGATTCAAAAGGAGCAGATACGACATCTGATTTGTGGAGTTTTGTAACAAAGTCAAAACCTGTTGTAGAGACTGTTTCTCAACCGTCAATGCCAAGTGGAGTTGACAGCGGACTGATAAATAAGATATTACAATTCAATACAGGCGGTTCATCAAGTTCAGTTGGTCATTCAATTCAGTATCAATTTAATTGGGGTGATGGAAGTTATTCCGGTTGGTCAAATTCATCAACGGCTTCTAATCAATGGAGTAATGCGGGAAATTATAATATAAATTCAAGAGCAAGATGTGCAACCCATACATCTATTCTGTCTAACTCGTCAAGTTCAAAACAGATTATCATTAGCGAAATAAAAAAACCTGAATTGAGAGTTTCAACAAACAACCTTGATTTTGATTCTACAAAAACAAATCTAACTTTTAACATTACAAATAGTGGAGACTCAATTTTAATTTGGGATATTACAGCTAATCAAAATTGGATTACAATTAATCCTATAAATGGAACTACAACAACAGAAACAGATCAAATAACAGTCTCAGTTGACAGAACCGGATTGTCAGTAGGAACTCATACCGGAATTATTACAATTAGTTCAAATGGTGGTAGTGAAATAATAATTGTTTCACTTGAAATTCTTGCTGATCTTCCTATTTGTTCTATACAGCCGGATAGTTTAAACTTCGGTGATGTTTTGGTAGGTGAAAATAAATATCTCTCTTTTAATATTAAAAATATCGGAGGCGGAGTTTTATTTGGCTCAATAGGTGAAAGTTGTAATCATTACAGCATTGTTTCGGGTAATGGCTCTTATCTTTTGACTGAAGGACAGAGTAAAACTATAACTGTCAGTTTCAGTCCAACAAGTCAGGGAGAGAAAAATTGCAATGTAACAATTTCAGGTGGTTGTATAGATGTCAGTTGTACCGGAACCGGAATTAAGCTGCCATGTAATTATACTGTAACAAATCCTAGTTCAGGAGTTTTGTGGAATATAGGAGATACGAGAAATATCAGATGGAATTCAGATAACGCAGGTTCTAATGTGAAAATAGAACTTTACAAAGGCTCATCCAGACAATGCACTATTCATTCAAATACGGACAATGATGGTTTATATTCTTGGGTAGGCGATGATTGCGGAGGTGGTAGTTCTACTGATTACCGAATTAAAATAACCGATTTAGATGACGGTAATTGTTATGATTATAGCGATTATTTTGAACTACAAGAATTAACAATAATCAAAACTATCAATCCAACTGCTGATTCATGGGTAATGGAATCAAGTCCGGCTTCTAACTTTGGTTCAACAGATTATCTTTTAGTTGGAAGAGATAGCGATGGGACAAGATTTGAATCAATGATAAAATTCAATACACTCTTAAATGATATTCCCTCAGATGCAGTAGTTGAAAAAGCAGAGTTGATATTAAAACGCCAGTCTTATACTGGAACGGTTCAAATGTGGGTTTGGATCGCCTGGCCTCTTTGGTATGAATACACTGTTAACTATGACACCAAAGTTGTAGGAGTTGCCCCTTATACAAGTTTTTCTGCAACCAGTGGAGGTTCAACACTTATTATAGATGTAACAAGTCAGGTAAATGCTTGGAGAGATGGGGACTGGAATAATTATGGTTTCTATCTTGGTTATTCTTCAACGCCCTCATCGGGAAGTTTTGTAAAATTTGGTTCACGAGAAGCATCCAGTAACAGCAGACCAGTTTTAAGAATTACATATAAATAAAAATAAATAATATAAGCAAAAGAGACAGCAATCAAGCTGTCTCTTTTTATATGAGAGTTTCTACATGTAGGGGGAGGGTGTAACTACAGGCAGTCATTCTCAAGATTTACGAAGTAACTAAAATCTAATACTATTATAATTTCTAAATAAAAATAAATCAACAGACATTTATAATTTTCAACTAATGTTTAAATTAATTCCTTACTTGCACCTCTCAAGAGGCTCAATCTTCTTATAGCTATTTTCTGTTCTTTTTATGAAAATGAAAATAGGCAATTCTCAGGAATATTTTTCTTCATTAAACAAAGAAATTAAGGAGCAAATTGAAGATATGTCGGGCGGGATAGAAAAACTCCTCAATCAAGAATCAACATTTCAAATCAGCAGTAACAGAGAGAACAGTAGTTGTTACAATCGGGAAGAAAACCGGATTTTACTAACTCCTTACGATGCCTTTACTTTAAGAAAACAACTCAATATACCGTCAACTCAGTTTGCCGAGAAATATGGAAAGATTATACTTGGAAGTAATTCTGAATATCCCCTTATGATTCTCAATAATGAATACTTTGATGAAAACAATGATATTTGCACATTTTTAAGACAGGATGGGTGTTCAGTATATAAGAGTCGTCCGTTAGTCTGCCGGATGTTTCCTTTGGGTAGGATAGCTGATAAAGAAGGCAGTTCCTATTTTTTTCTGACAAAAACTGATAGTTGCTGTAAATCAGGAGAAGGCAAAGAACACCAGCTTGAATCATGGTTAAAAGAGACAAAAACAGATGAATATATAGACTGGAGTGACAGATTTCACTCTCTTGTATCTGAAATTGATTTAGAAAAGTACAAAAAGAAAGCTGACTCCTTCAAATGGTTTTTGGGAGATATTTTATATAATTATGATAAAATTAAGAATAGCCCTGCCAAACAACTTCTTGATCGAATTACAGTTCATCCTTCAGAAAAAGAGATAGATAAAATTTATACTTATGCCAGATCGTTATTGAATGTAATACATCATACCGATTGATTATTTTTATTCATATTGATGTTAATTTATAAATTCTTTTAGATGAGGTAATTTTGATTTCATAAATTCGACTATTACTTTTTTATTATGGCTATCTAATGAAATACCAATATAATTTGGTTTCTTACGAACGATGATTAAATTCTGATTTTCTAATTCTTTTACAGCTTGTTTTAAATTAGGGAACCGTTTAAAGTGTTCTAGTCGGTCATACTTATTATTCCAGTTTCTTTTTTTTGCAAGTTTCCACATGATTTGGGCTTTTTCTATATATGGTGACATTGAAAACAGAGAGCAATCATGTTTTTAAATGTTGTTATAAATGAAACTAACTTTTCAGTACAGAAACATTTTTAAAGTAATAAAAGTTAATGTAACTATGAAAAAAAAAGAAAATAGGACACTCTTTTTGGAGCAATTTGGAGATACTCCGAACTTGCGAGTATTGGATTTCTTAATTGAAAATTATATGTTTGATTACCCGATAACTGAAATAGCAAGGGGATCAAATGTCAGTTATAATTCACTCAAACTCTTTTTTGATAATTTTATCAAATCAGGTATACTTTTAAAAACAAGAAAAATAGGTAAATCACATTACTATCAATTAAATATAGATAATCCTTTTATCAAAAAGCTCATGCAACTTGATTGGTTGCTGATTAAAACTGATATTTTAAAGTCAGAAAAAATCTATGGAAAAATTTGAAGATATATTTCAACATAATCAAAAATCATTAAAAGAAGTTTGGGACAATTCAGAACACGAAATCTGGAATCAACACTTGGCAAGTGAAAAATTGTCTGGCAATTTTTATCGCTTGTAGACTCTGCCTCTTTTATCTAAAACCTGAACAATCAACAACTTTTTATCAAAATCAACATCAATAAGAGCCCTATAATCACCAATGCGAAGTTTATACAAACTGTCTCCCTCGTAGTGTTCCAAGTAACGAAAAGGGTTAGCTTGAATTGATTTTATTTTCTTAACAATCCGATGACTTTCTTTTGCATTAAGTTGACGCAAATATTTTCTAGCATTAGAATGAAAATCTATTTTATAAGTCATCTTGTAAGAATTCTTTTTCAATCTCCTCCATACTAATATATTCTTCTTTTGGAGTTTTTCTCGCTTCCTCTAATTCTTTCTTAGCCCAATCAGTCAGTTCTGTCTCTTCCATTAACTGGTTTTTGATGAACTGAATATCTTTTTTGATTTGCAGAATGTCTTTTGCCGAAACTTTTATTATTTCAGATTCCATGTTTAATAGAAATGTATTCTGTTTAAATAATTTACTATAATCACTTCAAAACCTGAATCTTCTGTTTTAGTTTTGTATAGATTTCTTTTTTCTTACTTCCTTTGACAGAGAAGAGTTTCTTTATGACAAGATTCGGAGATATTGTAAACATGTGATGCAGAAATATCTTACATCTTTTAACAGCACCATCTTTGGAAGTCAGTTCTATCCCTTTATGTTGTTTTGAACGGCTTACTCCACATGCTATAAGAGTATCATCGTTGGCATATAAGATAAATGCCGGACGTTTACGTATTTTATTGATATTCCCTTTCCCATTCTCTGTTGCTATTAAAACAACATCACCCGGGTTATATCTCATCCCAAACCTCATCCTCTTTTGAATTCCAAAGCTGACTCATCTTGCTTTTCTGTAATGAATGAATATTTGCCGTATCTACCTGAACGCCTTTAAATAAGATATAGAGATCAAGCATCTTCCTGAGTATCTCATTATAAGTCTGTCTAGGATAATCTTTTGCCTTTTGAATATCTTTTATCAGTTTCTTCTCAATCAGTATTGTACTCTGCATTATATAACCACCTGATAATCAATGTATAGTCAGCTATATAAATCTTCCGTTTTGCCCTCGTTGTGTCACTTTTTAGGCACAACATTTAAATAGAAGATATTATTGAACTTATCATGGGAGATAAAAACAACAAACCAAATGATAAGATCACACTTCTGTTATTACAGGAATCTTTATGGGGAATAGAAGATAAGCTGAATGTGATAGTAGAATCAATAGCTGATCATGATGCTGATATTATCAGATTAAAAGCCCTTCAACAATTAACAGCAGAACGGTTGAGCAACCTTGAATCACTCAGATACTCAAACAACAATGGAAAACAATAAAACAGAAAATATTGAACTAAATGATTTATACCCTGATTTTTATAGTTTACGAATCGGCGAAGAAATAGAAAGACTTGAGATTAAACAGATCAGAAAGGTAACCCACTCAGAAAGTGATAACAACTTAGCCGGAGTTAACTATAAGTATTACATTGAATCAACAGAAAACAGGATTCTTTCGGTCAATTCATGGGTTCTATGGAATACGATAGTAAAAGCTCTCAAAACGGCTGATT
Source organism: uncultured candidate division Zixibacteria bacterium (assembly GCA_937900185.1). GTDB lineage: Bacteria > Zixibacteria > MSB-5A5 > GN15 > FEB-12 > QQUK01. The sequence continues at coordinate 9,110 of CALCCW010000121.1, forward strand.
CAGTCAAACAGACTCTTTCTATAAAACATCTTGCTCAAAAACAGTATGAAGTAAAAGTCATATCATAATATCTGTTTTTCTTTTAAATATAACTAATAGAAAATGAACCAATCAGTGAGAACTATGCTTGAAAATATGTATGAACTCTTTTACAGCAAGTGCCATGACCAATACAAGTCCTGGGATCATTTAGTAGAGTTCTTGGCAGGAGATCATAGTCTTAGCTATTTTAATCAAAATAAGGATAATTATAAATGGATACTGGAAGATTCTGATTTAGTAATAAAGCTGTTGAAAACGTATGATAACAAACTATTACAGTCTGATTTCCACGATCATTTGGGAGATATATATTTAGAGAACATCGTCTCAAAAACTGAAGCGAAGAGAAAAGGGCAGTTTCTCACACCTCAACATCTCGGTAAGATGATGGCTCAGATGACAATAGATAAAACTGATGAAAAAATAAATATCCTTGACCCGTGTGTCGGTTCAGGGAGACTTCTCATGGAAGGATACAAACAAGCCCCGAATGCGACATACTTTGGTGTTGACCTTGATTTACGAATGGTCAGGATTGCTATGACAAACTTTGCAATTCATGGAATCAAAGGATATTTCTTACATGCTAACAGCTTACAGCATGAAATTGATATATCAAAAGATGACGGACTAGCTAACTGGCAGTATGCCAATAACTGGTATTCTAATATTGATAAACTGAAAGAAATAAACAGAGGTCAGAACCTGACTCTTGATTTACAATGATACAAAGATTAAAACTACCCAGATGGAATGAAATTCTTATTGAGATATATAAAAACAGCAGTAGCAACAAGTACAGTCAGAAGTTAAACCGAAAGATAAAAGGTTCCCTTTCTCATCTGCGAGCAATAATGAAAAAACTAGAAAAGAAAAATATTATCATAAGAACACCTCATAAGAACCAGAAGAATATAGAATTAACTGAAAAAGGAGAAAAAATAGCGATAGCCGTCTTAACCATAAAGACAGCCTTACATAATGATTGAGTCTTTTCTTCGCATTCCGAAACAATCACTTGAGCAAAGATTGTTACAACTTGAAAAAGATATTGAAGAGAGGCAGGATATCAGAGACAGATCCTTATCAGAGCTGTTTACTCAAAGAGTTCAATTACGAGATAGAGCTTATAGATTCAAATATCAGTTTGATTTACGGATTCATCTTGATATGAAACGTCAGATATCACATTTAGATGCTCACATCCTCAAGGAGCAACTGGGTTGCTTCCATGATTTGTCAGAATTTCGGTATCATCTGTCTAAACTTCAGGAAGAACTCTTATTGACTGAAGAAAAACTCAAACTTATACAATGACAATAAAACATTTTGTAAATAAAGTAATCTGCGAAGATAGTTTAAAGGTTATGTCTCAGATGCCAGATAACTCTGTGAGTAGTATAGTTTGCGATCCACCTTATGGACTTGGTTTCATGGATAAAGATTGGGATAAAGGCGTTCCACCAAAAGTGTATTGGCAGGAAGCATTACGAGTAGTTAAACCCGGAGCTTATTTATTAGCATTTGGTGGCACTCGTACACATCATCATCTTATGACCGCAATTGAAAATTCAGGTTGGCAAATACGAGATTGTATGATGTGGTTATACGGAAGTGGCTTTCCAAAATCGTATAATATCAGCAAAGGAATAGACAAAAAATTGGGTTGTGACAGAAAAATTATAGGTAAACAAAATTATACCATACCTCAAGCAGACAATTCCGTTCAAGCTAACAGTTATGGCATTAGCGGAAAATCTCAAATTAACAATATAAGCTCAAAAAGGATAGTGGCAAATATTACAACTCCATATTCAGATTATGCTAAACTCTTTGATGGGTATGGAACTGCTTTAAAACCAGCTTATGAACTAATAATAGTTGCTATGAAACCTATTGATAAAAGCTATGTCAACAACGCTTTAACTCACGGTATATCAGGTATGAATATTGATGGAAGTAGAATCGGGTTAAACGCCGGTTGGTCTTATCCTAATGGAGCAGGCGGTTTTTGTTCACATTCTTATCAATCCGGCAGCAATATAGCGAAGGCGTGGAGTTTTAGAACTGTTGAGAATAATAAACCTGTTAAAAGCACAAAAGGCAGATTTCCGGCTAACATACTTCTTTCTCACAATATTGATTGTATCCATATAGGTGTTAAGAGAATCAAAGGTGTCAAGTCACAAAACCCTCATCAGGCATCAGCTACAAACAAAATTAGATTTAATGCCAGTAAGAAAATAAACAGAAGACAACCGACAGACAAAGATGGTTATGAGCAGGTGGAAGAATGGGACTGTTCACCTGATTGTCCAATTAGGATATTAGATAATCAAAGTGGTATAACTACAACAAAAGCAGATAGAAATTATAAGTTTAACAAAGTAAGTTGTGGTAGTGAAATTTTTCATGGAAGAGGGATGTATACTCCAAGAAGTGACAAAGGCGGAGCATCTCGGTTTTTTTATTGCAGTAAAGCAAGTAGGAAAGAACGAAATAAAAATTTGCCTCATGGAATCAAAAACAGACACCCTACAGTAAAACCTCAGAAGTTGATGCAATATCTTATCACATTGATAGCACCACCTCAAAAAGGAATAATACTTGACCCGTTCTGTGGCTCAGGAAGTAGTTTAGTAGCTTGTAAAAGACTTGGCATTGACTTTATCGGTATAGATAATGACCCTGAATCTGTAAAAATAGCCAAGTATCGCCTTCAATAAATAGTTATAACAAAACAAATGAATTATAAAAATAAGTTATCAGAAAGAGCAAACTTTATTCTCAACCATGGAGATTGTTTAAATTTTCTCAAGAGGATTCCAGATAACTCTGTTCAATTAGTAATCAGTTCTCCACCTTATAATATCGGACAGGAATATGAGAAAAGAATTTCACTTGAAGAGTATCTCTCATTTCAAAAGAAAGTGATAACCGAATGTGTACGCATTCTTAAACCGACAGGTTCAATCTGTTGGCAGGTTGGAAATTACAAAGAAAAAAGAGAAAATATCCCACTTGACATAATCCTTTATCCTATCTTTAAAGAACTCAACCTGAAGCTTAAAAACCGTCTTATATGGCATTTTGAGGGAGGTTTGGGAGGTAACAGGCGATTCTACAAAAGATATGAAACCATACTTTGGTTTGTGAAATCTGATAATTACATATTTAATCTCGACCCTGTTCGCATTCCAAGAATATACAAACAAAAGAAAAAAACAGGCAAACTAATCGGTCATCAGTTAGGTAAAAACCCCGGTGATGTTTGGGATATACCTCTAGTCAATAACTTCCATGTAGAAAAGACTTCACATCCGTGTCAGTATCCGGTAGGACTTGTAGAAAGATTGGTTCTTGCCCTATCAAATAAAGGTGATATAGTATTAGACCCATTCTTAGGTTCTGGAACAACAGCAGTTGCTTCACTACTACATAACAGAAAATGTATTGGGGTAGAAAAAGAGTCAAGCTATATAAAAACTGCAAATGAAAGAATCTCTAAAGTTATAGACGGCACATATCAATACAAATCATATCTCAATCCGATACTTTTTCCAAATTCTCAATTAAATAAGAAAAGAATAATACAATATGACAAACTACGATGAAATAAAAGAGTTACTTCAAAAACTAGAGCCTCTGCTGGGAAGTAAAACAGAAGCACTTTGGTATCTGCAGCTTCTTTCAAAAGATGAAAAAACTTTCTATAACAATAAGGATATTATTCGGCTGATTGCCAATCAGGAAGCTCACATAGATTATAAGAAAACTATCAGACTACCCCCTCCTGAGAAAGAAAAATTAACAGGTAAGTATCTTCTCGGAAAAGTAATCTATCCAAATAACAGATATACAGAGTTTGGCCTGCGTGAAGAAGAGTTTATAAAACATATTTTTATAGCAGGAATGACCGGAACCGGTAAGACTAATGTAACCTTTCAAATACTCAAGGAACTCAACCGACACAAAAAACCGTTTTTAGTGTTTGACTGGAAAGGTAATTATAAAGCATTAAAACAGTTATCAGGTTTTGATGATGTGGAAATCATCAGATTAGGTGATAAAGATTGTAGATTTAAGTTTAATCCACTTATTCCCCCACCCGGTGTTGATCCAAGACATTGGATGGCTATGCTTATTGATGTGATAAAATCAGCCTTTTTTGGGTCACACGGTGTAGAGTATTTTTTGAGAAAAGGAATAAATCAGTTATATGAAAAATGTGGTATATATGAGGGTAAGAAAGAATTTCCTACTTTTATCGGCTTAGATAAAATCCTTAAAAAAGAGTTTGTAAGAGGCAGAGAATCTCTCTGGATGAGTTCGGTTAAAAGAGCCTTAGCAAGTTTGACCTATCCAAGTTTACTTGGCGATGTAATGAATGGCAGAACACAACAACCTCTAGAAGAATTACTCAATAAAAAGATAATCTTTGAGATGGATAATCTCTCAACGGTAGAAAAAGTATTCTTTGTAGAGAGTTTTTTGCTGTGGATATATCATTTTAGAAAGAATGAGGGGAAAAGAGAATCATTTAAGCATGCCATCATTATTGAAGAAGCTCATCATATTCTATCAGGAAAATCAGAAACTCTTCATGGTGAAGAAAACATCATAGAAACTATAATAAGAATGATTCGTGAGTTTGGAGAGTCGGTCATTGTTATTGATCAGGAACCGAGTAAAATCTCAAATTCAATACTCGCCAATACTACAACAAAGATATGTTTTAATTTAGGTAACGGGAAAGATATAGAAGTTATGGAAAGAGCTATGAGTCTGACAGAAGAAGAAAAACAGTCAATTGATAAATTAAAAGTAGGGCATGCAATATTAAAAATGAAAGAGAGGTTTCATGAACCTATCCATGTCAAGTTTCCATTAGTTGAGATTGATAAGAATCTGATAAATATAGATTTTAGTAAATTAAATATGGAGAATTTACAGTTTCTATGACGTTTTCAATTTCCAGCTTATTAATACCAAGAGATAGAAAACGTCCAAACGAATACTAAACAACAGGATATCTATAGAAACAGTAAAGAGAGGGTAGAAATCGATATTGTCACCCTATAGGTGTTCCCTTAGGGTAAGAAGAAACAGAAAAATGGTTATAATAATAAAAAAACTTGTGCCGGTATATAATCAATCAGACAAAGTCCCAAAAAAGTATCTTAATCTGAGAAAAGCTGTATATGTAACAACATTCAAGTTCTTATATCCAACTATTCCACAGATTTTAGTAGAAAAATATGGATTACAAGCTGAAGAAAAGATTGTTGTATTTTGGATGAAAGAAGTCTCACTTCCTCATTTCAATCGGTATAGAACAAAGTTTAGGAAAGTGTATAGTGGTTTGGTTAAAGATTTTGGAGAGTTTTGCAAAAGGCATACTAAAAAAACCAAATGAAAATATTGGAATTGTATTTTTACCAATAAGTTTAAAATTAACTGCGGGTAATCACATCATACGCCCAACTTAAAGTACGGTGTGATTCAAACTTTGTCCATATTTCTGATCTAGATCGGAAGAGCGTCGTGTAGGGAAAGAGTGTAGATCTCGGTGGTCGCCGTATCATT
>CALCCW010000122.1:0-5413 GCA_937900185.1 uncultured candidate division Zixibacteria bacterium
AGACGGCATACGAGATATATCAGTGTGACTGGAGTTCAGACGTGTGCTCTTCCGATCTGGCATGATTGCAGTACATGATAGTCAAACGGTTATGCTGTATAATTATGAGTTTCCTCTTTTAGGACTACCCGATATAGAAGCTGAGAACAATGATGTTATTTTCTTAAATCAAAACTATCCCAACCCGTTTAACTTGGAAACTGTAATATGTTATTCATTACCGCAAAAAACAAAAGTGCAGATTTCAGTGTATAATATTATTGGTCAAAAAATAAATACGCTGATACAAGCTGTACAGGAGGCAGGAAATCATACAGTGAGATGGAATGGAAAAAGTGTCAGCGGAAATATTGTCGCAAGTGGAATTTATTTATATAAGTTAGAAACTGACGATAAAACAGAAACAAAGAAAATGATTCTGCTCAAATAACTATTCTTTTTTATCTTTAATCTCAAGTTCCCGCAAATCTACTTTATAAAATTGTCGTGTGTCTCTTGTACTATCAACAATAATAGGTAAAGCATTGTCATACTGAAACGGGTTGGTGACAACTGCTTCAACACCTCTGTACGAAGTAGAATAATAAAATGCCGTTAAGATATGATCCCAACTTTGGGCAACAGCAGGAAGCGGATTATTAGATTTTGCCTCTAAACGAAAAGTGTAAATTCCTTGTGGTTTATAATAAGTCCTCGTTACAAATATCGGAAAATAATTTGTCCCTGAATTTTGATAACCGGACAAACCGGCGATATTGTAATATGGAAACTGTGTTCCGCCCCCTTCATTCTCATCAATTTGTACTATTGCTGAATTGGCTCCGGTTGTCCCCGATAATAACAGATAACATTTCCCATACAACACAATATAACCATCAGCCGGTGTCTCTATTGTTACGGTCGTAAGATCTATCATTTCACTATTTGTGAGAGTAGTAAGTGAAATATCTATTGATGAGGTAAGCCCGGGTTCATTTAATATCTCTTCTGCATTTACAGATGAGTCGGGAAGTATCAACGCTGAGTCTCCAATTTTATGTTGGAGAGTTATATAACTATTACCAAGCAAATCAAAAATTGTCAGGCTGCGATTGTCAGAATCTGTTTGGATAGTCTGAAGCCCGATACTGTCATAACCGCTTATTTCAGATGCCGAGAAGGTATAAGCAGATGCACCAAGCCGACTGCGGGGGAGAAGAGCTTCACCTCCTATCCGAAGTTCAAGAAACAATGTCGGATATTGTTGAAAAAGAGAACTGCTTAAATTATTTGATGAACCAATCTGATATGAAAATAGTCCATTTGATGTTTGCACATTCGTATTTTCAGCCCAAACAACTGAACCGCCGACAGAATCGGTGTAGAGTATAAAATCGACAGAATATACCCCATCGGCAGCAGGAGTACCGTCAATACCCGTAAGCTGACCTTGGTAGCTGATTTGTCTTTCCGAAGCCGTCAGTATAGTATGGCTTACAATAAAACAAAGCAATATGAGTTCTGTTAAATAACGCTTATTCATCATGTTGTTAGTATCGGCAATATTTAAGTTGTATCTATAATATCTCAATAATTTTTAAATAATGCAAGCAGTTGTGTAATAACTGTAATAATTGCGAATAACAGGGTTTGTTTAAACTAATACTTTAAGTGGAAAATATCTCTAAATAAATTGCCAAATCATCATTTGTTGCGTATGTTCCCGTTCTAAAAGGTTTGTTGAAAAAGTCTTTATTATGAGTCGAAAGACTAAACTTGAGCAGTCAGGAACCCTTTCCTGACTGATTCGTAGTTAGAAAGTTCACCAAGTCGGACTGATGATATATTAAAGATCTTTTTCAGCAAACCCTATGATAGTCGGTTACGATAAAATTTTTGGGTACAGGAAATCCAATTATGAGTGATATGTTTGATGCGGTACAAAATTTTCATGTGACGAAAAAGAAAGTTGAATACATCGATTTCAAATCGGCGACAAATGAAGATTATGCCAAAATTGGTTTTAAATGCGGGCTTGAAATTCATCAGCAATTAAAAACTGAAAAAAAATTGTTCTGCCGATGCCCTGCTTCAGTTTACAATGATATAGATGAATATGATGCTGAGGTTATTCGTCATATGCGTCCGACCTTAAGTGAACTGGGTGAATATGACGGTACTGCTCTCATGGAATTCCGCACACGAAAAAATATTACCTACCGTTTAAAAAATGAAACGACTTGTACGTATGAAATTGATGATACACCGCCGTTTCATATCAATAACGATGCCTTAAAAATCGCAATCCAAATTTCACTTTTGGCTAAACAATCTGTCGTTGGTGAATTACATATTATGCGTAAACAATATCTTGATGGTTCAATTCCTGCCGGATTTCAAAGAACCGGTATTATTGGTATTGAGGGGGAGATACCTTTAAAAAATAAAACTATCCGATTAATCCAACTTTCTATTGAAGAAGATTCTGCCCGCGAAATTTCTGATATCGGACATGAAAGAGTCTACCGTACCGACCGTTTGGGCATGCCTTTGATAGAAACAGTTACATATCCTGAAATGCTGACTCCAACAGAAGCTGCCGAAGCGTGCCAGTATTTACGTTTCCTTGTTCGCTCTACCGGTAATGTCTATACAGGTATCGGAGCTGCTCGCCAAGATGTAAATGTCTCTGCCGAGGGTGGCACTCGTGTTGAAATAAAGGGTGTGGCTCATATCAAATGGATTCCCCTATTGACCCATAATGAAGCGTTCCGACAGGTTGCTCTTTTGAAGATCAGAGAAGAACTGCTCAAAAGAATCAAACCGTCCGATTGGAAAATGAAAGTTGTCGAACTTGATTATGATAGACTCAAATCATCTGCTCACTATATCCTCAAAGCAAAAGATGAAAACAAAAAACTGATAGCAGTCAACCTTCCGAATTTCAAAGGTATCCTCTCACATTTTACCCAACCCGGGCAAATGTTCTCAAACGAAATTGCCGACCGTCTTAAAGTGATTGCCTGTCTTGAACGCCCCAACATGCTTTCATCTGAAATGCCGAGACCGGAATTCTTTTTTGCCGATGGTGACTATATTAAGAAAGCTCTTAAAGCTGGTGAAAATGATGCCCAAATTATTTTCTGGACTGATGAATATGACCGACAAATTGCGACAGAAACTATTGAAGAACGCTGTCGAATGGCATTTGAGGGTGTTCCTAACGAAACTCGAAAAGGACTGCCCGACGGCACAACCATCTTTGAAAGAGTTCTGCCGGGAGCAGATAGAATGTATCCCGATACCGATACCGCCCCAATTCAAATCCCCGAGGAATGGATTGAACAAATCAGACAAACTTTACCGCATGATGTCTCCGATGAGATGAAAACTCTCGCAGAGTGGAAAATTCCTGAATCTGCATGGATATATATTTTACGAAATAATCTTATGATGATGATTCGACGTATAAATTATGAAACCGATGTTCCCTATAATTTTATTGCGAAGCTCTTCTCCTTTGATTTACATCATCTTGAGGGACAGTATGCACAATCTGATAATTTTACATATTCCAAAGTTTTGGGGATGTTTAGGTTTATCAAAGAAGAAAATTTACACTATGAAATCTCCCGTCTCATGTTAGTTGAGTTGTACCAACATCCAAATATGCGGTTTGATTCTATGTTAGAAGAACTCAAATTCAAACGACGCGATAAAGAAAAATTGAAATCGTATATTCCATTGTTGTCCGAGAAATTTGACCAAATAAACACCTCAAAAGAATCCGATGCAAAATTTCATTGGATTATGGGACAGATACGACACAAAGCAATTGGCAATATTGCTCTTACCAAATTATCAAAGTTTGTAAAGGAGAGCATCTAAAATGGCTGATTTATTTAAAGGATACAAAGGAAAAGCTCTCGAAATTCTCAAATCATACAAAATAAGAGTTTGGAGCGATGCCACAGTGCAGACTACTCGTGGTGAATTTAAGGGGATTGTGCTGCCTCGTTCAGAAAATGATGATGATTTACATATTGTTCTTAAAATGATTACCGGATACAATGTTGGCATCTCAGTCGATACCATTACCGATATGAAAGAAGATGGGTATAAAGAAGCACACTACAAAATTCCTGAAAAAGAATTCCCATATTCAGAAGAAAAACCAAATGTCAAACTGTTCGGTACCGGCGGTACAATTGCCTCTCGCTTAGATTACCGTACCGGAGCAGTTATTCCGGCATTCTCTCCGGGGGAACTCTATGGTGCTGTTCCTGAACTTGCTGATATTTGTAATATGACTACCGAAAAACTATTTGCAGTATTTTCTGAAAATATGGGTCCGAAACAATATATAACCCTTGCCAAATCTATCGGCAAAGAGATTGAAAAAGGTATCGACGGTATAGTCGTCGGGCATGGTACCGATACAATGCATCACACTGCAGCAGCCCTTTCGTTTATGGTGCAGGATTCACCGGTTCCGATTGTGATGGTCGGCTCTCAGCGGTCATCAGACAGACCGTCATCCGATGCTGCCCTTAACCTTATCCACGCCACCAAAGCAGCCGCCGAGTCCGACATCGCCGAAGTGATGGTGTGTATGTTTGGTCCAACCTCTGATGAGTACGGACTGCTTCATTCAGGTGTACGAGTTCGCAAAATGCACTCATCCTATCGATCGACTTTTAGAACTATCGGCGACACGCCAATAGCTATGATAAGCAAAGATAACATCACTCACATAAAGGATAACTTTAAGTGCCGACGTAAAGATAGGGATGTGAAAATCTATCCGTACTTTGAGGAAAAAGTTGCCATCGTGTATTATTATCCTAATATGCAGCCTGATATTATCGACTCGCTTATAGACAACGGGTACAAAGGTATTGTCATTGCAGGAACAGGTTTGGGGCATGTCAATAAATTAATTTATCCTGCTATTGAACGGGCGACAGCTAAAGGTGTTGCTATTTATATGACTGTTCAAACACTGTGGGGATATGTCCACATGTTTGTATATGATACCGGGCGCGACCTTATGGCGATGGGGATTATTCCGGCTGAAAACATGCTGCCGGAGGTTGCCTATATCAAACTTGGATGGGCATTGGGGCAGACTGATAATTTGGAAAAAGTCAAAGAGATTATGCTGAATCCGATTGCTGATGAAATTACCGAACGTGAACCATATAACGGCTATCTGATTTTCCAAGGCGGCATTCCCGAAATGGAAGCGTATCTCAAGCGAATACATAAATAAAATTATACCCAGCTGGGTAGCTCACTCCTTGGGGTTTGTTGAAAAACCTCTAAATTCGGAACATACTTCGACTTCGCTCAGTATGACAAATTGTAAGTTGTTGTCTTTCAAGTCACCCTGAGCGGAGTCGAAGGGTCTTGAAAGACAGGTTGGACTTTTTCA
>CALCCW010000123.1:0-3073 GCA_937900185.1 uncultured candidate division Zixibacteria bacterium
TCTGCTTGTGTTGTGGATTGTTTTGTGTCGTCTATTTTTTTTATTTATTTTTTTGTTTTTTGTTTTGTTTTTTTTTTTTTCAAGCAGAAGACGGCATACGAGATATATCAGTGTGACTGGAGTTCAGACGTGTGCTCTTCCGATCTTATGCAGATTGATATTGGTTTTGGAGATATTATTTATCCTGAAGCAAGAAAAGCAGTTTTTCCAACAATACTTGATTTCCCTGCTCCGGAAATTATTTGTTATAGTCTTGAGAGTACAATTGCCGAGAAGTTTGAAGCAATGATTACGCTTGGTGAATTAAATAGTCGAATGAAAGATTTTTATGATATTTGGTTTTTGGCAAGACAGTTTAATTTTGAGGGAGATATGTTGCTTGAAGCTATTGGTAGAACTTTCAAAAATAGAGAAACAGAATTGTCTGAAGAGATTATTCTTTTTACTGAGCAATTTGTTCAGGTAAAAGAAACTCAATGGAAAGCATTTTATCATAAACTTGATTTAGAATCTCTTCCTGATGATTTTAACGAAATCATGGTAACTATAAAAATATTTCTCGAACCGATTGTAAGAGCTATAAAATCTAAATCATCTTTTACTTCAAAATGGACAGCTCCCGGTCCATGGGAATAAATACTGTTTCATAATTCAATTTAATAAGCAGCACTTTTTGTATTTTTTTCCACTGCCACATGGACAAGTATCATTGCGACCAACTTTTAAATTTGGAACAGTATCAGGTGTATCGAAAATCGAAAAGTCTGTATACTTGAGAAGCTTTCGGTCTACTTCTTCAACTTTTTTATCGAATTCGGGATGACTTGGTTGAATCCCTTCTTTTAGGATTACTAATGATTTACGAAGCGTGAGATATTATCCTACAAAAGGTTCTTCATACCGAATACCAGAAAATGCGTCGAGCTGAATTTCGTTTAAGTATTCAGCTATATTTTCTACATAACTTTCTATGATTGGAAGAAAAGACTTATCGCTGTAGTAACCCATCAAAAGTACTGTTTCATCAGGGTCAGTTTTCAAATGCTCTAACAAAGCCTGATTTATTCTTTGATCTTTTACACCAAGCTGAGCGAGAATCTATATCCAGGTTGATGCTAATTCGGGGTTTTCTTTATCAGTTTGGTACTTTTCATAAACAAGTTCTAATGCAGGTTCACCCATACCTTCCATGCCAATCATTATAGAGTCGTAAACAATTGCTTCCCAGTTGTCTTTAACTTTATCCATCAGTTCAATCATTGGCTTACATGCTTCAGCAGATTTTAATTCACCAAGGATACGACATGAATGTGCGATGCCATATTCCAAATCAGAATCCCATCTGTTTGTAGAGTTGATTTCTTTAAGAAACGCTTTTAGTATCTCGACCAAGAAGTTGCTTAAATCTTTTTGATTTGGATATTTTTTAAAACTGTCGATTGCTTTTTGCGACGGTTTATCGAGACAGATATTTTTAAATAATTTTTCAAGTTTAGTAATAGCCATTATCAAATCCAGTATTAATATTATTGAGTTAATATAACTTTGTAGCGGGCAAACGCATAATTATTTTTTTCATATTGCTGTGAGTTGATAGAATTATAATTAGAAAAGTACCGGGAGCGGGATGTTAGGTTTCGTCGTAATAGATTGTGTAGCAACGAGTTATGATAAAGCGGGGTGAACCTCACTCTCCCCAAACTTTTGTGCCGTTCGATTTTAGAGTCAAAATTGGCTACTCCACAAGGGGCGGAACCCGTTGGAAGACAATAGAATAAAGAAACTTTTCGACTAGTTTCACACTGTTTACTAACCTTTTGTGAGTGTAGGCATTAGTGGACATTTGCAATTTATCCCTCTTTTTGATACCAAAAACAGCCTCTATTTTTGTGTTTTTTTCGTTTTTATATAAATGTGGTTTTTGGGCTATAAAACGATGGGCTTTTTCAATAATTAAATTTGTTTTATTTCTTTATATAGATTTTGCATATACGAACTTTTTGCTGCATAAAGAACTGTCATAACAGTTAAAGTATTTTACTCTATAAAAAAATATCATGTCTAATTTTAAGAGAATGAAATACCTATGATTGATGTACAAGTCATTACTAAACCTGCCCCAATTAAGCAGCCGGACATCTTACCCAACGATGTGGAAATAGGGTCTCTGGATTCTTGAATACCATGTTCGCGTAACCATCTGGCGATGCTTCCTTCAAAAAATCCCGCAATAGAATCAGTAATGGCATCTCCCACAACACCACCAGCAATTGCACCGATAATTCCATAATATTTTGCTCCTGCGATTGCCGGGATTACCAATAAACCTGTATCTATGGCTCCAAATATGAGGTCAGGGACTGAAGATGTTATTTTACGTTTTGAGAAAATAATACCCATTATAGGGAATATACCTAATCCTAAAATAATAGGTCCAATCTGTATCTTATAATTCAAGCTTACTATCGAGATAATTGCTACAATAATCCCTATAGTTCCAACATAAGCTGCTTCTTTTATTGCTCTCAAAATTGTCAATTTTTTTTCAAAATTATTTTCAATTAAATATAGGATGCTGATTTTTGTTTTCATAGCAAAAATATTGTTCTGTTAGGATTGAAAGGATAAGGATAATTATGGTTAAGACCATCATAACAGTATTCTTTGTACTTCCGGTACCATTGCAGAAAGGTCATTTAATCACAGCACGAAATGTAATTGTGCCGGTGAAAGACGAAGAGAACTGAGTTGTTGTTCCTGTGACGGTTTTGCCTCCTCCGGCGAAAGTCATGAATTCCGGATGGATAGACATGTATTCATGATTTTTGGTAAGAATAGAGATGGTGTCTGCAGCAACCCACGTTTGTCCGTTTTGCAATCCGACAAATGTCTCGAAAGTTGGGAATGATGATAAGGGGACACCTTTACATGGGTAGGGATAAAACAGTTTGAGACGACCCCATGAGGTTTAGATCGGAAGAGCACACGTCTGAACTCCAGTCACACTGATATATCTCGTATGCCGTCTTCTGCTTGAAAAAAAAAACAAAAAACAAAAAACAAAATCAGCAAA
>CALCCW010000124.1:0-4370 GCA_937900185.1 uncultured candidate division Zixibacteria bacterium
TATGAGATTTTCTTTCTAGTTCAGTGGTACTCGTTATCGTCTCTCTTCTTTTTTTTTTTTTAATGATACGGCGACCACCGAGATCTACACTCTTTCCCTACACGACGCTCTTCCGATCTCTGTTTGTAGAAGCGGTGATTCTCTTCGAAAAGATTTAGGGTAGACGAGAATATAACCTATATAACGGTTGGAAAATTCAACAAGCTCTATAGGGCTTGTAATAATTAATATTCCTATTGACAAATGGATAAAATATGTTATCTTAAAAAACAATTCGACAATTAACGAATCGTAGGTGATGTTATGCAAAATTTTCTTTTGATTACCAAAGCTCTAAGTGATGAGAATAGGGTAAGAGTTCTTATGGCATTAAGTACTCGTGAGTTGTGTGTTTGTCAGATTACGGAGTTGTTGAATTTAGCTCCATCTACGGTATCAAAGCATATGTCCATACTCAAACAGGCACGACTTGCGGAGAGTGAAAAGAGTGGTAAATGGGTTTACTATCGATTGGCAGACAGAGCTCCAAAAGTTGTCCAGGAAGCTATAGATTGGGTAAAGAAAAATCTTGTTACAACAACTACTATTAAGAATGATGCTAAGAAATTAAAATTAATTATAAAAAAGCACACTGTTGAAGGATGTAAGAAACAAACATCTGCTCGGGTAGTGAGATCTAAAATAGAGGTTGGTCATGTTTCTGCGATTTAATAGAATCTTCAAAATGATGAGAGACTCTAATCATAAATATTTTCTTCCTAAAGAGCTTTCGGTTGGAGAACAGCAGCAAATAACTGCCAGATAAAGTCTTTTAAAGTAAAGGATGGACAACTTGTTAATTGAAAATACAATTAGAAAATTGGTGAAATAATGTCAAAGAAAAAGAAAACAGAACATCAAAACCTATCTAATGGAAAATCTACTCAATCAGGAGCAAAACATTGGACTCATATTGTCAAAGTATCTATTACTATTGGTTCAATAGTGATTATTGCAGCAGTATGGTTTGGATTACAACATTCTAATGTCTTATCAAAGGCTGAATCAAATAAACCTACCAAGGTTAATTCAGATAAAACTCAATCCTCTGTTACTGTTACCGGAGGACCATCAATTCAATTTCCGGAACCAACATATGATTTTGGGACAATTAATCAAGGTGATAAAACCACTCATACTTTTGTCATTAGAAATATCGGTGATGAACCTCTAAAAATTATAAAAGCCAAAGGTTCGTGAGGATGCACTGCGGCTGTCCTAACGGATAAAGACATTCCCCCGGGCGGGGAAGGCAAAATAGAGGTTACTTTTGATAGTAAACATAAAAAAGGACAACAAAAGAAAACCGTTACAGTTGAATCAAATGATCCCCAAAAACCAAGAGCTACTTTATTTTTGACAGGATTAGTTGAAGTTCAGTTTGGTTTCAAACGTACAAATCTGAATATTGGTCGTGTTCGCAAAGGTGAGCCTGTCAGCAAAACAGTTGTTTTGCTACTAAAAGATGCCACCAAAAAAAATCTTTTAGAAGTTAGCACTCAATCGCCTAAGATAATAGTCAATACTGTAAAGTCGTCTCAAAATAAAGATGGTCAAATAGAGATTAATATAACCTTAAAACAGGATGTGCAGGCGGGCAAACTGAATGAAACGATTATAGCTAAGTTGTCCGATAGTTCTTATCCGGCATCAAGTTTGCGAATAACCGGAACCGTAATTGGGAATGTAGATGTAATTCCCGGTATAGTGCGTTTTTCAATAGACACATCTCTATCCTTTGCAGATCAACCTGAACAGACGGTAGAAGTTATAAGTGCCAAAAAAGGGTTTAAATTTAAGCTGTTGAAAGTTGAAGATTCTCGCGATAGATTAACATTTCAGATTGACACTTTGGTTGTTGATGAAAAATTTACAATAAAAATGAAACCTCATGAAGATATTATATCTGAAAGAAAAAATTTTAGCGGAGAAATAAAAATCTATACTGATGATACTGCTCAACCTAAAATAAGTATTTACTACAACGTCATATTTCCAAGGCAAAGAAGATAAGTTTTCTAAGTTTTATGGTAGTATATGAGTATAAAAAAAAATTAAATCTGATGTATAAATTGGACATATTAAAACTCAAATAAAAAAAATGTGAAGTTAACGATGTTCATAAGGTGGCATTTGCGGATGTTGTTCTTTGTTCTTTTTGAACATTTTTTCCATCATTTCCATTGGGTTAATTCCGAGTTTGGCGAATTTTTTTATCAAAAATGAAGATTTCATAATCAGTTTCATTGATTTTATCAGGTACGTTCGCTTGAAATCATCTTTTACATTATAGAAACCGACCATTTTGGGCATATAAAATTTGCGGTAACAATTTATGATTGCTAAATCAATATCTCTGAGAGTCATGTTGTCAGGTTTAATAATAGGTTCAATCAAATTGTATTGGCGGTAGTCATAAATTTCAATTTTATCTTTTACGTCGTTATAAAATTCAGAATAGGGCCATGGTGTGATTGCTAAAAAATGAGCAAAATCCGGGTTGAACTCTTTTGCCTGTAAAAAAGTTTTTTCAATCGATTCTTTTGTTTCTTCGGGAAAACCTAAAACAAAAGAAGTTTCAGAAAGCATATCATATTTGGCGATAAGTTCAATAGCCCGTTTGGATTCATCGACTGTAATTTCTTTCTTTATTTTATCTAATGTTTCCTGGTCGGTTGCCTCGGCTCCTACATAAACATGTACAATACCCGCTTTACGGTATTTCCAAAGGAAATGCTCATCTCGAACAATATCTTCGACTCTGGTTTCAATAAGAATATAAATATCAATCGGTGATGCGATTATTAAATCGAGTAGTTTTTCCCAGCGAGCTTGGTCGTAGGTTGGGTATTCGTCGGTAAAAAGAAAAACATTTATATCAAAAGTTTTGTATAGATATTCTAATTCTTTTACAACAGCTTCCGGTTTTCTTCCACGCCATGTTTTGTTCCAAAAACGCTGCTGTGAACAGAATGTACAACCGTGGCTGCATCCGCGTGAGGTAGATACAGCACCCAAACGTGAATTTTCAATGACATGGTATTTATAAATCGACCAGTCTAATAAAGAAAAATCTGTTTCCAAGGAATCAAGGTCATCATTGAGCGGCAGCATCGGGTTGAGTTTTATCTTCCCGTCTTCTTGAAAAAAAAGATTGGGAGTTTTGTGACGTAGTTTTATGTCATCAAAATTTAAAAGGAATTCATACAGTGGAATCTCACCTTCACCGGCGATGATATAGTCAAGCGGGTTATTTTCGGTTTCAAAAATTTCTTTGTATGAAAAAGTTGGATGTACACCTCCCATGAGAGTGATGCAGTTTGGGTTTACATCCTTGGCTATTTGGCAGAGTTCTAAGGCATCAAGAAAAGTAGGTGTAATAGCAGTAGTTGCCATGATGTCGAATTGGTTCTCTTTGAAATGTTTGCGAATCTCTTTTTGTTTATAACGGTAAGACATGACATCATATACTTCAACATCCCATCCTGCTTTTTTAGCCTGAGCACCTAAATAGACAAAAGCAAGAGGCGGCCATGTGCCGGCTACTTCAACAACACCGCAGTGGTAGTGAGGAGTAACAAAGATTATTTTTCTTTTTTTAGTTCCCATATTTTTTCTGATACTTTCTGTGTCCAATGATGCCAAAAATTGTTATCGCAAAAAGAAAAATATGTTTCACAATTAAAGCGGTTATTTGACCTTTGCCGATTGCGGGTTGATATTCAAAATCATAAAAATATACTGCTCTTAGTATACCTCCCAAAATAACATAAGCAAATGCTCCGTATGTTACATATTTTAATTTATTAAAAACATAACTTATTTTCTCATGCTTGTTTTGATCTTTATCAAGAAATTGACCTAAAAAGTAAACAACACAAATATTGGAAAATAATAAAGCAACCGAAAGGTCGTGGAAATAATTTGAGAGCATGAGGAAAATTTTAAACATTATAATTATCCATAGGTATGTATTGTTTCATAAATATATCCAACACCCCAAAGAGAAAAAACAACAGCGGCAGCAGCAATAATTGTCAGTTTGCAAAATGTCTTTTGGGATATTTTAAAAGTCAGTTTTGTATGTATAACTAAACCAAATAACAACCAACTGATGAGTGACCAGAGTTCTATCGGGTCCCATGCCCAGTATCTTCCCCAGGCAATATGAGCCCATATTGAACCTGAAACAATCATAACACCCCATAGAATTAAACCGAAGATGAGGAAATTTAAAATCATTTGAGATCGGAAGAGCGTCGTGTAGGGAAAGAGTGTAGATCTCGGTGGTCGCCGTATCATTAAAAAAAAAAAAAAAACAACAAACAAAA
>CALCCW010000125.1:0-12907 GCA_937900185.1 uncultured candidate division Zixibacteria bacterium
GGCGCACGTCACGTGTCTCTAGAACAGAGTGTCGCTAGAAATTGATATTCCCTGTATCATAATATATCTGATTTTTGATTTTTTTCTTTTTTTTTTTAATGATACGGCGACCACCGAGATCTACACTCTTTCCCTACACGACGCTCTTCCGATCTTTTACTCCGCCGGTAAAAAATCAGGGTCAGACTCTTTAAGCATCTGCAAAAAATTCACCGTTCCCGATCCAAAATATGCTTCAGGACGATGATACGCTTTATCTTTTAAAGCTGTGTCAACCGAGATAAAAGTATACCCCATCTCTTTAATAGCTCCGAGCATTTCATCTAAAAAAACAGCATTGATTCTATTGGCACGAAGTTTTAATATCTGCTTACACGGACGACCTAACACTTCTAAAGACAAATTTTCCGATGCTTCGATTTCATCTAAGACATTATTGATATATTCATTCATAAGAGCAAAGTATGCTGTTGTATCCGGTTCT
Source organism: uncultured candidate division Zixibacteria bacterium (assembly GCA_937900185.1). Classification (GTDB taxonomy): domain Bacteria; phylum Zixibacteria; class MSB-5A5; order GN15; family FEB-12; genus QQUK01. Next base: position 485 of record CALCCW010000125.1, read on the forward strand.
TTCCCCATTTTATCAAGTGACATATTATACAGATAATCTTCAATTATAACAGTAGCAGGTACAACATAGAAATGTTTTGAATCTAAATATAAAGACAACTCTTTTTTCTTCTCCGATGTGTTCCCATAATGCAAATAAGGATATCTGAAATATTTTTTTCTCTGTCCAAAACCTTTAATCATTGGGTCTAATTCTTGTTCACCATGCCTGATATCATCAATAAATTGTGAAATACCAAGTTGATTTAAGTCTTGGTTAGAATAAGTCATATTCCCAAGTGTATGTCCGTTGTTTAACCACTCGCCTAAGATATCAAAAGATTCCTGAATCTGCTCACCGACAACAAACCCGACCGCTTTCACATCATATTTTTTTAATGCTTGTAAAATTAAATATGTCACCGCTTCACGGTCAACATCATGAAACCCAACCGCAACAGGAAGTTCATCAAATGAAATACAAATTTCTTTTTTTATTTTTTCTTTTTTAGAATTTTTAGCTGCCGATACAGATAGAACCAACATAAAAAGAAAGATAAGAAATAATATAATTTTTTTCATAATAACTCTATTTTTCAATCTCATGAATCATCATAAAGTTAGTAGGGGCGTTTGAATCAAAAGGAAGTCCACCGGTAATTATCACTTTATCGTTGACATTAACCAACTCAAATTTCTGACCTACTTTTTGTATTATATTTATCATACTCCGAAAACTTGTCGGTTTTTTTACTAAAACAGGATACACAGACCGTAATAATGTAAGTTTTGACAGTACTCTTTTTGTATAAGTTAACGCAATAACTCTCTGAGGCGGGAATAAGTTAGAAATAAGTCCTGCAGTAAATCCGCTTGATGTAAATGCAAATATTGCCTTTGCCTCAAACTCTGCCTGCAAAGAACTAACCGATTTTGCAATCGCATGAGTCAGCTCTGACCGAATTAAATGTTGGTCTAAATGAGCATCAACATGCTTGCGTTTAGTAAATTTTTCAGATTTCAGAGCCACCCGTGCCATTGTCTTGACTGTTTCAAGCGGATATTTTCCCGTAGCAGTTTCAGCAGACAGCATAACAGCATCAACATAATCAAACACCGCCGTGGCTACATCATTTATCTCTGCTCTTGTTGCTCTTGGAGCAAACCGCATTGACTCAAGCATCTGAGTAGCTACAATTACCGGTTTATGATGATAATTAGCCAAAGTGATAATTTTCTTTTGAAGCTGAGGCAGTTCTTCAAATGGAAGTTCCACTCCCAAATCTCCACGAGCAACCATTACTCCGTCGGATAAAAGCATTATATTGTCAATATCATCAATAGATTCTTTTTTCTCAAGTTTTGCAATAATATGCTGATCCCCTCCATATTTTTTAACCAATTTCTGAGCTTCAATAATATCATCGCCGGAGCGTACAAACGACAGAGCTATAAAATCTGCCTTACAGACACATGCTGTTTTTATATCTTCAATATCTTTTTTTGTAATAGTAGGAATTCGAATATCTGAATCAGGTAAATTGATTCCTTTCCCACCAAGAATAACTCCATTATTACCAATTTCTAATACAATTTTTTGTTTGGAAATTTTTTGTACATGTAAAACAATATTGCCGTCATCAATAAACACCCGTTCGTTTTTTTTCACCGATGCGATAATTGCCGGATGGTTCACACCAATAACTCGATTTGCTATATTTGTTTCACCGGTTGTGAGAGTCAGAGATTCACCTTGGGTGATTGGAAACTCTCCTTCAAAATGATCCAACCTTAATTTAGGACCTGAGATATCAAATAGAATACCTATCGGAAATAATGCTTTGGCAGTTCCTTTTCGAATAACAGACACAGCTTTTTTAAAATCATCTGTTTCCCCATGTGAACAATTAACCCGAAAGACATTGATACCGGCATCTACAAGTTGTCTCACTTTGGAACTATTGGCAATAGCAGGACCATAGGTCGCTATTATTTTTGTTTTCTTTAAATCTTTCATACTTCATTGAGTAGTATCTATTTACTTAGAAATCAACTAAAAACTATCTCATCTCAGAAACAATAACTAAAGATTCAACTGTTTCATCCGATAAATATTATGTACCAAATTGAAACAGCTAAATACACTTATATCTCAAGGATGAGAAATTTTGGAAACAATAAATCAAGAACTAAACAGATTAACAGCCGAAAACGACAAAAACCATACCCTTGTGGACTCTTCATTATCTTCAATGTTATGGCATATCGTATTGTACGGCAGAATTTCCGTAAAAGATTCCCTATTTTTGGATTCATTGACACCTCAACATTGCTCTTTATTTCTTGTCAATGATTCAAAAACCATCTATGCTTCCGATACGCTTTTAGAAAAACCTGAACTAATTACAACAAACATGAATTTCTCTTATGAAGCATCGTATGCTCAACAGGTATGTGACAACAAAAATGGATTATTCAGAATTCTCACAATACCGCTTAATAAAAATATACTTATCGGTTTGGCGGCACCGGCAGGTTTGGGTTCAATATCTACTATTGAAGATGCCTTCCTGCACAAAATATGTCACTTCCGACAAGAACATTCCCATGTTGTACACAGCAGAGACAACTTATATGAAGCCACTAAAAAAACTGATCCAATTTTAATTATTAACCGGAGCGATGACCAGATAATTGGATGTAACAAATCAGCACTCTCATTTTTTAATATAACCTCAAATGATATAATAGATACTGATTTACAGATATTACAAAAAAAATGTTCTAAAGCATCCAAGCGAAAAATACAAATCACAAACAGTACAATTGGAAAAACAGACTGTTCTGTCGTACAGTTCACTCTCAATAAATCGGACTCTCTCAAAACCGAAAATATTACCGAAGAGCTGAAATCACACGCTGAACATCTTATCAAATTATACAGAGAATTACAAATCGAACAAAATATACGCCCGGAACATATTAAAACAAAAATAGCCGCAGTCAACAGATGTTACCAGAACATTTCTCAGCTGCATACGAATGAAAAAAAAGAACATCGTAAACATACAGGACACACAGATGCAGTCAAACGTTAAAATCTTAGCCGTTAATATCCCTATTGAATTATCTGATAAACTTTTTAAAGGTTTCTCAGACAATCAATTCACGATTACAATGGCTGATAGTTTATATTCTCAAACTACATCACAAGCAGTTGAAAACTGCCGGATAATTTTAGTAAAAACCGATAATAATTTATATTCCCCAAAACAACTTTCTACGTTCTGCCAAAGCAACCCATTTATCGAAATAATTGGGATTCATACGGAAAATGATTTTAAAAAACATGAGTTTATTCAAGCCGGACTATTTGATATAGTGACTGAAAATTGTTCCTATGATGAGCTGATGACAATTTTACTCAAAGCAGAAAAAAACCAAAAAAACAAAACAGAAATCTCACGATTAAAACAATATGTCGCAATGAACTTTGGATTTGACAATTTAATCGGCGACTCAAAACAAATGTCTCGTCTCAAAGATAAAATAAGAAAAGTTTCCCCGACAGATATATCTGTTTTACTTAGCGGTCCATCCGGTTCAGGAAAATCACTTACCGCCAAGATAATGCATCACCATTCCGAGAGAAGAAAACAGCCGTTTGTTATACTTGATTCAACCTCAACCCCGACTGCCATATTTGACGATTTACTGTTTGGAAATAAAAATTCGCAGAACATATCACTTCTTGAAAAAGCTGACAAGGGCACTCTTTTTATCAAAGATGTTCATCTTCTCCCAATGCCGATACAGCATAAACTAATTCAATTTATGCATTCAAACAGATTAGAAGATGCTGATAATTCTACATCACTTTCTGTCAGGTTTCTATCGTCAACAAACCACAATTTACACAACTTAGTAAGTTCAGGTACATTTGAAAAAGAACTTTATCATTTATTAAGTGAAGTGTCTATTGCTATACCTCACTTACAAGAGAGGCTTGATGATATAGAATCACTGGTAGAATATTTTGCCCGTAAAATCTCATATGAAACCGACCGTCCTATATATACATTCAGCAGGTCAGTTTTAGAGTTGTTATACAATCACCAATGGTCTGAAAATATAAGAGAACTTGAAAATATAATCAAAAGAGCTGCTGCTCTTTGCCGAACATCTCAAATTGAGGAAAAAGATATCCTCTTTATTGAATCAGCAAATGCCTACTCATCAACAAGCAAATTCACCGTTAATATGACGACTGACAAAGGTAGTGGAATACTTGATGAAGGACAGCGTTCACTCATAGTGAAAACACTGGACGATAATAATTGGAACTATACCCAAACAGCCCAGGAACTCGGTATAGGACGAACAACTCTTTGGCGTAAAGTAAAAAAATATAACCTCAAAAAAGAATCGACAGAACTTGTCTGAAAAATAGGACTTTATTAAATGTGTGCATATCGCAGTTATCTTTCAGAAAAACGAGATTTGTCATTTAATTTTGAATCAGAACTTCCACAAGATGCAAATATCTCGGATATTTTTTGTGAATTAACAAGACGGCTTGAAATAAAATTTAACATCAAAAAAGGTGTCTTGGTTATTAGAAACCAAAACGAAAATTCTTTCTTAGCAGTCTCAACTTGGAACAAGGGAGAATTTTTAGATGGTTTGGCAATCTCTCTCCCAACAGAACCATCTTTGTTTGAACAAGTTGCTTCTGACGGTCATGTTTTTTCTGACAGCTACGGCGGAATCTTTAGCGGAAATTTCTTTGAAAAAAAATTATTGTTAGACCTTAACAGCAAATCGTATATGCTGCACCCTCTCAAACATGAAGGAAAAATTATCGGGATGATTGGATATAGTTCTCATGAAGACCTTGCTTTTTCTGTCTTTGAAGAAGGGATACTTTTAGATATTACCTCTAAATTTGCTAAAATCATTTCAGAAAAAAGATTAAACAACTCTCTCTAACTTATTTTTGTGACCGTATTCGTCTGATGGCTCTATTATGCTCAGCATTTGTTTTTGAAAAGTAATGTGTCCCTTTATTATCTGCCACAAAATAAAGATACTCAGTTGTCTCGGGATGAATAGCTGCTTTGATTGATGCCAGCCCGGGTGAATTTATTGGTGTTGGAGGTAATCCTCTATGTATATAGGTATTGTACGGCGTATCTTTTCGTAAATCTTTTTTATACAATGGTCTTGCTAACCCTCCCAAACCATATATAACTGTCGGGTCAGCATCAAGTTTCATTTTTTTTCGTAAACGGTTATGATACACCGAGGATACCAACCGCCTTTCACCGCCAACACCGGTTTCAGATTCAATAATAGATGCCAAAATAATTATTTCATTATGTGTGAGGTTATTCGGTAAACTATCAGTCCAGATATCTTTAGTTTGCAGTTGAAACATACCAACTAATTCTTTGACCACTGTCTTTTCATCTATTCCCCATGGGAAGTAATATGTTTCAGGAAACAGATATCCCTCAAGTGACGGTATTCCTAATTGTTTTAAAAATGCAGTATCATTTTTTAAATTATAGATTTTTGCAGAGTCAAGCTCCATACGTTTTGCAAGAAGTGATGCTGTTTCCCATATCATATTTCCCTCGGGGATAGTTACTTTGATTTTCAGAAAATCACCGTTTTGTAAACGTTCCAATACCGAACGACAGGAATTCTTCCCTGAGAAATCGTATCTTCCCGGGATAAGTTTTTTATCAATCCCCTTAAACTGTGCCGGATATTTTAACATAAAACGAGAGTCAATAACATGCTCTTGTAAAAGTTTTGAACTTATTTCTGAAAAAGAACTTCCCGATTTTATTATAAGAGTAACTGTTTTATCACCTAAATCTATTTCTTCGGTGTACATACGGTAGAAAAATATTGAAGCTATTAATACAATTAGTATTGACATAAAAACTAATTTTAACACCAAATTTTTAAACATACTAACCTTTATTGCAGTTCTTCTAAAAACCGTTCGAGAATTATTACTGCCGCCAAACGGTCAATTCTCTTTTTATCTTTGCCGACTTTTTGTCCATGAGCATGCAGAATCTTGGTTGCTTCTATTGAGCTTGCATGTTCATCTACTCGAAACAGTTTCCCGATGTAAGTCTCTTGTAATTTATTGATAAACTTGTCAATCTCACGACACTTATCAGATTTATCGCCGGATTTTAAAAGTGGGTAACCAAAAACAACTCCGTTCGGTTTGTATTCCTCTATTAATGCCAATATCTTTACAAGAGCATCTTTTTGTGATTTTACCTCAAGAGTTGTCAATGCCGAGGCAATTACCCCCATCGGGTCAGATTTGGCGACACCGATACGTCGGGTTCCATAGTCAATTGCCAGAAATTCTTTATTGTACTTGTCATTCATGATGTGAATGTACGTTTTTTTTATATACAGGTCAATTTATGTTTACGTTTGTCATTCTTTGACTCCGCTTAAGGTGACTCGGCTTTGTAAAAACTGGTCTGCCTGTTCATACAAGAAAGGTTGAGGCATGCCTCAACTCTACAATATAATTTACATCGTTCTGTTGGTTCCTGATTCACTGAAAGTGAATTGTGAACTGACAGAAAATAGTTTACAATAAGTCATACTGACCCGTCTAGGCGGAGTCAAAGTATGTTCATTTTTTTAAATTCTTTTGAACTCCTCTCCGTGCTTGACACGGAATCCAGTCTTGTAGGGCGAACTACGCCAAGACGTACTTAAAGACTTTAGTGGTTCTGTTACTGATGGCGGAAATGCTAAAGATTTCCGCCCTACGAATTTTATTCGTTTTGTAAAATGGGTTCGTTTCGCATATAAAATATCTTTTTAAAACCGTTTTTCCATTCTATTTTTCGCCGTAAACAAAACAGGCTTAACCTGTTACAGAGAAATGGCTTTGCTTTAACAAATGGCTTAAAGCCATTTTCGATAATATTCCCAAACACCATCCTCAACTTGATTGGGGATTGTACATAAAATTTTCTCTTTAATAATTAAGTTATTCATAATAGAAAGTGGATTTGGAAATTACAATGGCGTTATAGTGAATGTGTGGTTGAAGATTGGCAGACGAGGGCGTCTGCCATACACTAAAAAGAAGGCGGGATCACAGGGATCCAGCCCTACAGTAACTGGACTCCGACAAAGAGGGAGCCCAAAATAAGAACTTTATTATTTTGATTGCTGTTCATTGAAGTTTATTTCCGTCTGCCTAAAACCCGAAGAAGTAACAGCATAAGATTTATAAAATCAAGATATAAAGTCAAGGCACCTAAGATAGCTGATTTTTTCCCCGCTTCTGATTCTATATCTACAGACTCACCTATTTTTTTAATTTTTTGAGTATCATAAGCAGTCAACCCGACAAAAACCAAAATCCCTACATAGGTTACAATCCAATAAAGCATCTCGCTGCGTAAAAACCAGTTAACAACCGATGCAATAATAATTCCGATAAGCCCCATAAAAGCAAGATTCCCCATTGAAGTGAGGTCTTTTTTTGTGATATATCCATAGAGAGACATGACTCCAAATGTTGCCGAGGTAACGAAAAATGTTGATGCGATTGATTCGGCAGTATATACGACAAAAATTACTGATAGAGTTAACCCGTTTAAAGTAGAATAGATAAGAAAAACTGTTGTTGCGGCTGTAGCTGACATTTTTTCAATCCGTGCCGTCAGATAGATAACCATTCCTAATTCAGCAATGATAAGAAAGATAAAAGCTATTCGGTTGTAAATAAACATTTCTATCAGTTCTGTTGATGATGCAACATACATCGCAACTATTGCAGTAATAGATAAAGCAAATGCCATCCAACCAAAAACTTTCATAATGAATTCTTTAACTGCGATATTTGCCATCGGTACCGGATACGTAGTCTGCTGCATTTTTGTCTCTCTTTATGTTACTCTATTCTACCAATGAACGGAGCAGTTTTAAGTTTTCGATATCTTCTGTGAGTTCATCACCTTTTGGAGTTTCTAAAATCATCGGCACTTTTTTGAGCTTTTTGTCATTAACAATATTCCGAAAAGCTTCCAAACCGATAAACCCTTTGCCAATATGTTCATGCCTGTCTTTTTTTGACCCAAACTCTTTTTTTGAGTCATTCATATGGATAATTTTCAAACGGTCAAGTCCGATAATTTCATCAAACTGCTGCATCGTTTGCTTATACTCTTTTGGGTCAGACAAAGGATATCCGGCAGCAAAAATATGACAGGTATCGACACAAACACCCAAACGGTCATGCGACCCTGATTTTTCAATCAAATAGCCTATCTGCTCAAAAGTATATCCAAGATTTGTTCCCTGTCCGGCAGTTGTTTCAAACAGCAAAGTCACATTGTCGGTTTCCGGTAATTCTTCAAACAGACGGACAACGTTTTTGGCAATTCTGTCCATACCCGCTTCTTCCCCCTCGCCGACATGAGAACCGGGGTGAAATACTAAATTGGGAATTTTCAGCCTCTCGCATCGTTCCATCTCTTCTTTTATCGCATGAAACGATTTTTCATTTAACTCTTCTTTTGGAGAAGCCAAATTGATAAGATAGCTTGAGTGCGATGTTGCCACCGTCACTCCCAATTCATCAATCGCAGTAAAATATTTCTCTAACTCTTTATCTGTTATTGTCTTTGCCCGCCACTGCGAATTAGATTTATTAAACATCTGTATAGTATCACAGGTAGCTTTTTTACCCCGTTCAATCGCATTAAAAACACCTCCTGCTATCGATTCATGTGCTCCAAACAACATATATATCCTCAATATTTTATTAATTTCTCTTTTTTATACAATAAAAATAACAGTTTAGCCCATAAAAGACAAGTATTGTCAATAAATAAAAAAAATGAAATTAAACTGACAGCCCTTGTCAGTGGGTAGTACGATATTAGTAACGCGAAGGGAAATAAGCAAAATGGGGGCTTATTTTTTAAAAGGGCATGTACGATGAGACCGAAATGGACTAAAGTAGGCAACACAACAAAGGATTTATTTGATATAATAAATTTACTCAAAAAAGGTGTTTCAATCGTTGATATAGTACAATCAGATAATTCTGTCACTGTTTCAGAAATACAGCAGCTTCTTTTGAGAATGACAGAATATTTAAAAAAGCATCTCATCTTAGACAGTTATCTTGAAACTGTCAATAAAATTTCTCCTGATGAAATGACAGAATTAAAATTGGAGTGGAATACAAAAGAAACAGATGAACTTGTTAAGTTATATACATGCGGAGCAAAGATAGAAAATATCGCAGTTTTAATGAGAAAAAGTGAAACAGAGGTACAAAATAAATTACAATCTCTAAATCTTAAGTGAGAGGAAAAATTATGGCTGATGTACAAATTAGAGATACAAATGTTAAAATTACTGACATATTGCATCTTATTGGAAATGGGTTCACTTATGAACAGATAATTCACAAATATTCGCAAATCACTTTAACTGACATAATGATGTCAGCAAAAGTTGCCGAGGAAATTATCGGCACAATTGTAAAAATACATGGCAACACAATCCCTGCGATGAAAATGGAATTTATTTTCAAAAATAATAATTTTAAATCTATTGAGGAGCTGCAAAAGACAAATCCACGAGCTTTTGCAAAATGGAACACTGCCGAGGATAATAATCTCATCAATATGTTTAAAAGCGGTAAAGAAATTAAAGAAATCGCTGATATACTCGAACGTTCAATTGGTTCAATTCGTGCCAGACTTGAAAAATTCGGATTGATTAAGCAGTAGATAATTTATAGAAAATAACTTTTTAATCTGTCATACTGAGCTTGTCGAAGTATGCTCAGGTTTTTCAACAAGCCCTGACTAATAAATATTTATGAATTCGTACGACCATCTCCACTCCGGCGAAGTCGGAGTCCAGAACAGTAACAAAATGGCAGTTTATAAAAAAAATAAATTATAGATTTTGTATGTATCGATTTATTTGCTCAAATCGTTCCTGCACTGGTTTCCGTCTACGACGGAAAGGAGTTTCTGAATATTCGTTAATATATAGTAGTAAAGCCTTGCAGGTAGTGGTTCCGTTGATTTGAAATCGTCAGATTTAAAAATCGAGAAACCTGACAAACTTATTCCTAATCCGAACAGACAGAAAGTAAACACCTATATAAATTTTGACTCATCTATATTAAAAATTTTCCTTGTCTCTTTTTTAAGAAGTACCCAAAGTGCGATTATTCCAAAAACAGTCCCTATCGGAAAATCTGCGATATTTAAAACCGACCACAAAAGAGCAATAATCCGACCCCATTTTTGTTTAAAATATAATCCGACCGATGCGAGCAGCATAGGTACATAAATAATTAACTTCCGAACTGCCTCGGCTTCTATAATGCCTTTTTCTGTTATAAAATCAGCAAGCCAACTGCCTGCCAATAGTGATGTTTTAAAATACAGCAGTACAATTGTGCCGGTTACAACTCCGAATAATCCAATTATAAAAAAGACAATCGTTATTGCCTTGAGATATTTTTCCATAAATCAATAGTACATGAATTCAAAAAGATTGGCAATAAGAATTAAACAGTTAATAGGCTTGTTGATAATGTCAAAATTGTCTTTCAAGACCCTTCGACTCCGCTCAGGGTGACTTGAAAGACAACAGCTTATAATCTGTCATACTGAGTAGAGTCGAAGTATGTTTTTATAAAAAGTATTTTTCAGCAAGCCTTATAGCTATCTTTCCACTTTTTTAAGCAGTTCGTCATGTCTTTTATCCGATAACCCACACTTAAATTCGTAATCTGAAGGAAGAGACTTAATATATGTATATGATGCCTGAATTGTATCTTCGACTGTTCGATGAGTCAGCCCTTGTGAGATAGATGGTCTTAGTTCGATTTCCATAAAATTGTAATGGGCGGTATCTTCAAAAGAAAAAAGCATAGGGAAATCTGTTACCGAAATTTCATTTTCATCAATAAATTCTTTTGATACTTTGATAAATTTAGAATCTGAATTAAAATGTTTTTTCATTCTGACAAGTAAATCGGCAAGAGTCAGTTTTTCATTTGGTCCGACAGCGTTGTAGATTCCTGCTTGTTTTTTCTCAGTCAATCTTATTGTCCATTCTGCTAAATCACGAACATCAATAAACTGCATCGGCTGGTCATCATTTTCGGGGACAAGCATCTCGCCGCCATTGGCTACACGTCGAATCCAATAGCCAAAACGGTCGGTGTGGTCGTCGGGTCCGACAATATACCCCGGACGGATGATCGTTGCATTTTCTTCATATATTTCTAAAATCTCATCTTCGCAGAGAACTTTGAGACCGCCGTATGTTTCGCCGGTGATTTCTTCTGTCGATTCATCTTCAAGGGTTGCAAGAGGAGAATCAATATCTATCGGTTCACCGTTGGCATGGTCATAGACAGAAATTGTGGAGATAAAAACATAGTGCGGAACAAGCTTTTTGAGAAGTTCGGCAGATTGTTTGACAACTCTCGGAAGATACCCGCATACATCTATGACGGCATCGAACTTTTTACCTTTGAGAGCATCAAGATTGCCGTCACGGTCACCGATTAGGGTGGTGACTCCGTCGATGGGTTCTGTGTTTGTCTTACCTCTGTTGAAGAGGGTGACATTGTGATTATTTTTGAGTGCGGCTGCAGTTATATGTTTGCCGACAAACTGCGTCCCACCGAGTATGAGTATGTCCAACGCTCAGCTCCTTATTTGGCATTGAAAATCACTTTATATGTGACCCAAATTGCTATTCTTTTATTATTAAAAACTGCAGGCATAAATTTATTTTTCATCGCGGTTATTTTAGCAGAATAATCAAATTCTTTATATTTAGATTTTTTGGCAACTTGTGCTTTTAAAACATTACCATCAGAACCTACAAGTGCTTTAATCCGAACTGATCCTGATTTATGCTTTTTTCTTAACTTTTCAGGAAATTCAGGTACAAAGTCTTTTATCATTGTAGGCATGGACTCATAACCTCCGCTATCAGAAAGAGGTTCTCCAAATTCCATAATTGTCGTATCTGCTTCAAGTTTCATAATATTTTCATATTTAATTCTATCATATTTAATTTTTATAGATTTCGTCCCTGGTTTTATATCTTTAACACTTCTCAAAAAGACAATACTACTAACATCAACTTCTAAGAGGGTATCAGACAATATTATATGAATTGTATCTGACTGCTTACTTTTAAGTGTATATCTGATTATATGATTTCCATAAGATCGGAAGAGCGTCGTGTAGGGAAAGAGTGTAGATCTCGGTGGTCGCCGTATCATTAAAAAAAAAAAAATATCAAATCAAAATTACACAGGAGATCGGAAGAGCACATTGTATTAACTGAGGTACTCATCGTTGTATACTAGACTTCTCCTTACGAGTCTGATGTCCGC
>CALCCW010000126.1:0-3686 GCA_937900185.1 uncultured candidate division Zixibacteria bacterium
AACTATTATCCACGATCTCGATTCTGTATCTATGCGTCGCATGATTTTAGACGATAAAAAACGTATTGATGGTCGTACCCCTGATGAAATACGTCAGATTACCTGTGAAACTGGTTTCTTGCCTCGAGCCCATGGTTCTGCAGTATTTACAAGAGGACAAACGCAATCATTGGTTGCTGTTACGCTTGGAACTAAAATGGATGAACAGCGTTTGGATGAGCTTGAAGGTGAGTCTACCAAAAGTTATATGCTTCATTACAATTTTCCACCATTCTGTACAGGTGAAGCAAAACCAATTCGAGGCACATCAAGACGTGAAGTCGGTCATGGTGCCTTAGCTGAGAGAGCATTGTTTCCGGTTATTCCGGCTGAAACAAGTTTTCCATATACCGTGCGTATTGTCTCTGATATTATGGAATCAAACGGCTCATCATCAATGGCATTAGTTTGCGTCGGCTCACTTGCTATTATGGTTGCCGGTGTGCCTATCAAATCGGCTGTCGGCGGTATCGCAATGGGTCTTATTAAAGAAGACGATAATGTTGTTATATTAACTGATATTTTAGGTGATGAAGATCATTTTGGTGATATGGACTTCAAAGTTACCGGTACAACCGAAGGTGTGACAGCTATCCAAATGGATATTAAAATCACAGGTCTTTCAGTTGATATTATGCGTGATGCTTTAGAAAGAGCTAAAAAAGCAAGACTGCATATCCTTGGTTGTATGAATTCTGAAATTTCAAGCCATCGCGATCATCTTTCTGAGTATGCTCCAAGAATTATCACAATCCAGATTCCTCAGTCAAAAATTGGCGATGTGATTGGACCTGGTGGTAAAATAATCAGAGCTATCATTGAAGAAACCGGTGCCAAAATTGACATCTCCGATGACGGTACTGTCTTAATCGCATCTGTAGGCGGAGAAGCAGGACAAAAAGCTAAAGAACGAGTTGAAGCCTTGGTTGAAGAACCTGAACTCGGTAGAACATACAACGGTATTGTCCGACGTATCGCTGACTTTGGTGCTTTTGTTGAACTTTTCCCGGGAACTGATGGTTTAGTTCATATTTCTGAACTCGATGTGAACCGCGTTGAAAAAGTCGAAGATGTTTGTAAAGTTGGAGACCGACTTGAAGTCAAAGTTATCAATATTGATTCTGACGGCAAAGTTCGTTTATCTCATAAGTATGTCATAACAGGTGAAGAAGTTCCTGAAGGTGGTGCCGGCAACGGTCGTCCATCAGGTGGAAAACGTTCTTCAAGACCACAAAGACCTCGGAGATAAATGGCTCAACGAACAAAAAAGTCTGATACGAATTCGTATCGCAAGACAGTTTTAAATAATGGATTGAGGGTTGTCACTGAAAAAATACCCTCAGTCCGTTCTATTACCTTAGGTATTTGGATTGATGTTGGTTCCCGCAATGAATCCAAAGATATCAATGGCGTGTCGCATCTCATTGAGCACATGCTTTTTAAAGGCACTAAAAACCGCTCTTCAAAAGAAATAGCATCATCACTTGAATCCATTGGCGGATCATTAAATGCCTTTACATCCAAAGAACAGACCTGTTATATCGCAAGAATCTTAGATGAACATCTTGAAGAAGCTGTTGATGTTCTATCTGATATTACCTGCAATGCTACTTTGACTCCAATCAATTTAAAACGTGAGAAAAAAGTAGTCTGTGAAGAAATCGTTGAATCTATTGAAACACCTTCTGATAGAATCCATGATTTATTTGCACAATCGTACTGGGGTGATAACCCAATCGGTCGTCCAATTTTGGGTGAGCTTGATAACATCACTGCTATGCCTCGAGCTAAAATTCTAAAGTACATTAAGAATAATTACAAAGCAGAATCAGTCGTCATAGCAGCATCCGGTTCTGTCTCTCATAATAAACTTTTGAAACTTGTCAAAGAAAAATTTAATTTTTCCGATGGTAAAGCAGAGCAATTTGAAAATGCATCTCGCGAGAAAGAACAATCAATTGCGGTAACACCGAATGAAAATAATCAAATTCATTTGTGCTTAGGCTACCCCGGAGTTGACTACTTATCAAAAGATAAGCTGACAGCACTTGCCATGCATGTTTCTTTGGGTGGTGGGATGTCATCGACATTGTATCAAAAGATTCGTGAAGAAAAAGGGTTAGCATACACTGTCTTTACTTTTTTAGATATCTATCGTGATGCCGGAGTATTTGGTGCATATTTAGCGACAGATAAAAAGAATCTGAAAGCTGCTGTTGATATTTCTTTAAAGCAAATTGAAAAATTAAAGAAAAATCGTCTCACCGAAGATGCACTTAATAAAGTGAAAGCTCAACTCAAAGGACATCTGACACTTGGTATGGAGTCGACATCATCTCGGATGAACAGACTTGCCCGCAATGAAATAATGCTTGGGACCTATAACCCGCTTAAGAAAACACTTAAAGATATTGACCGGATAACAACATCGGATATTCTTACACTTTCGAATTCTCTTTTTGACCGCTCAAAACTTGCACTTGCGGTTTTAGGTCCGGTAGAAAAAGATGATTTGAGTAATGTCGTTTAATCAAACTTTTCATAATTCAGAAAAACTAATTACGCTTGCATTTCATAAAATGCAGGCGTCTTTTTCTTATGGGGTCAATAACTATTCACCAAGAAGATTTGAGAAACTCCTCAAATATCTTACAGAAAATGGATATACTTTTGTCTCGATACGTGAGATTGGGGGAGAACTCAAAGACAAATCTGTTCTGATAACATTTGATGACGGCTATGCCCATCTGTATAAATATCTTCCTCAGTTTATAGAAAATTTTAATTTTAAACCGCTTCTTTTTATACCTACCAACCAAATAGGGAAGAGCAACAATTGGGATTATTCTCATGTTTTTCAAAACTGTCCGCATATGGACTATGACATGATAAAAGAGTTGTCAGAAATCGGTGTTGATTTTGGTTCGCATTCACATAGTCATTGCGATTTAACAGCACTTACGTTTAAACAGTTAACGGATGAGTTAATTCGTTCAAAAAAAATCATTGAAGATATAATCAAAAAAAAGATTAGTTCACTCTGTTATCCTTTTGGACGATATAATCAAAATGTTTTAGAAAAGGCTTCAGTCACAGGCTACAAATATAGCTTCACAATGAAATTTCCAAATTTATGTGATACTCATTTTACAATAGGACGTTATCCAATCTACGGTTTTGATACTTTGTTAACTGTTAGACAAAAAATTGAACACGGCATGCTGTATCATTGCGAACGAATCAAATCTTCTTGTGTAAGCTACCTCTCCGGCGGTACGGTAATGTTGAATAAATTGCGGAAGAAATAAACACACCCCTTACAAAACGTTATATCAACTTTTTCTTTGTAATCTTATTCTATTCTTTAAGTTACAGCAAAATGGGTTCGTTTTTTGAAATATCGTTTATTTTAAACACCCCTTAACCGACTCTTAAAATAGGGGAAATGACAATTATAAAAACTATTTATCAACTTGCATTATTTTATAACTCCTCTCCGTACTTGACACAGAGTCAAGTCCTAACACCATGACATCCAAACTCCCTCAATGTCACACCGAACCTTCTAGATCGGAAGAGCACACGTCTGAACTCCAGTCACACTGATATATCTCGTATGCCGTCTTCTGCTTGAAAAAAAAAACACA
>CALCCW010000127.1:0-3238 GCA_937900185.1 uncultured candidate division Zixibacteria bacterium
TCAGTTTGTGTGTTCTTTTACCTCACTGTCATGATGTGAGTGTTTCCTTATTTTTTTATTTTTTTATTATTTATATTTTTTTTTCTTTTTTTTTTTTTTTAATGATACGGCGACCACCGAGATCTACACTCTTTCCCTACACGACGCTCTTCCGATCTCAGATGAGAGATGATTCACAAATGCATGAATCATTGAAAGCGTAACTTCTGTATTAGATGATTGACCTTTTACCTATAATGTTATATTATTTTATATGTTAACTTATCTCACAGCCGGTGAATCACACGGTCCACAGCTTACTGCAATTATTGACGGCTTCCCGTCCGGCTTACCCATTGATTTAGCAAAACTTAACTTCCAATTATCCCGAAGACAAAAAGGCTATGGGCGTGGTGGAAGGATGAAAATTGAAACGGACAAAGTGGAAATTTTCTCTGGAATTAGAAACTCTTTTACTCTCGGATCACCGATTACTTTGGCAGTCATAAATGCTGATTATGGAAACTGGACTAAAATCATGCATCCAATCAATCCGATTGCGGATGATTTGAATTTAAAAGAACAAAGACTCGCCTATGAAACAACAACACCGCGACCGGGGCATGCTGATTTAGCGGGAGGTATTAAACTCAATCATAAAGATTTTAGAAATATTTTAGAACGGGCATCTGCCAGAGAAACTGCTGTCCGTGTTGCTATCGGTTCTTTGGCAAGACAGTTTTTAGAACATTTTGATATTCAAATTGCATCGCATGTTGTTTCAATCGGTAATGTTTTCCTTCCTGAAAAAATACAGATTGATGATATAGAAAAATTAAGAAGCATTACCGAAGAATCCGAAGTACGTTGTATTGATAAAGCAACAGAAGAAAAATTTATCACTGCTATCAAAGAGGCTAAGTCAAAACATGATTCATTGGGAGGAGTGGCAGAAGTGATAGTGACAGGTCTTCCGGTTGGGTTAGGTGGTTTTTCTCAACCTGAAAAAAGACTTGATTCATTATTGGCTGCTGCGATTATGGCGGTACCGTCAGTCAAAGGGTTTGAAATAGGAGCAGGATTTAAATCAGCATCTATGCTTGGCTCTGATGTGCATGATGAAATTCTCTATACAAAAGATTCTAACCCTAAGAAAAAAGATTTTTACCGCAAAACAAATAATGCCGGTGGTGTTGAAGGAGGTATGACAAACGGTGAAAATCTTGTTCTGCGAGCTGCTGCAAAACCGATTTCGACTTTGAATAAACCTCTAAAAACAGTCAATGTGCTGACAAAAGAACCTGCCGAAGCAATGGTTGAGCGGACTGATAACTGTGTTGTACCTGCTATGGGAGTGGTCTGTGAGGCTTCAGTTGCTTTGGTGTTGGCAAATGCCTTTATGGAAAAATTTGGGTCGGACAATTTGGCTGAAATAGAACTAAATTATCAAAACTATCTCAAAACTTCGTATTAATATTTTACTTTCTTTCTTAATTCTTTGTTTCTAAACTATACTTACAAAACAATAATATTGTAACATCTACTTTTATAAAAAGGAGTTTGTATGGACTTAAAATATACGGCAGGAAATATCAATGAATTACCGGTTGGGGCGGTGGTTTATTTTATTTCAGAATTTGATAAAGTTGGAAAAAATCTAATAGCACTGGATGAATGTTCCGGTAATGCAATAACAAATTTATTAAAGACTACCGAATTTACAGGTAAAAACGGTGAAATTGCGGTCTTGCGGAATGTCGATTGTTTCAAGGCGATGAAAGTAATTTTACTGGGTGTCGGTGAAAAAAAATCATTAACACATGATTCTTTCAGAAAAGCAATGGGAAAACTTTCTCGTCATAAATCGCTTACTTCTATTGGGCGAGCTGTCCTTTATTTTAATGATTTTGAAAATGCCTCCTTTTTTCAAGGTGCTATTGAGGGGTATCTTTTAGGTTCATATAAGCTATTGGATTATAAATCAGGTGAAGATAAAAAATCTAAAAATTTCTTAAAAGAAATAACGTTTGCAGTTAATAATAAAAAACTGCTTAATCGTCTTGAAAAAGCTGTCACGCAGGGGCAAATTATTGCCGAGGGACAACTCTTGGCTCGTACACTTGGATTAAGACCGTCAAATGATTTTACGCCGACAGATTTTGCCAACAAAGCAAAAGAACTTGCCCGCAAATATAAATTCAAATGTCGAATTCTTGACGAAACCGCAATTATTAAAGAAAAGATGGGTGCCTTATTAGCCGTATCCAAAGGCTCTGATGAACCTCCTCGTTTTATTATCTGCGAATACAATGGCGGTCCTGCCAATAGGGCTCCGATTGTGTTAGTCGGTAAAGGGGTGACATTTGATTCCGGCGGTATTTCTTTGAAACCGGGCATGAACATGGGTGATATGAAAGGGGATATGTGCGGAGGCGGGGTAGTGCTTTCTGCTATCACAACAGCTGCCCGTTTAAAAATCCCGCAAAACATTGTTGTTTTGATTCCAACTGTTGAAAATATGCCGTCAGGACATGCCACCAAACCGGGGGATATTCATGTTTCCCGTAAAGGTCTGACAATTGAAAATATCAATACCGATGCTGAAGGTCGTTTGATTTTAGCTGATGCTTTAGACTATGCCAATAAATTTAAACCGCAGGCAGTTATTGATGTTGCTACCCTTACCGGGGCAACTTTGTATATTTTAGGTTATGCCGGAATTCCTATTATGGGCAATAGTGATAAAATCAAAGACCAATTCCGTGCTGCTGCTGATAATACCGCAGAAAAAGTGTGGGAACTTCCGATTTGGGATGAACACCGAGACCAGATGAAATCGTCAATTGCCGATTTACAAAACTCAGGCGGAAGACCTGCCGGAACAATTACCGCCGGTGCCTTTTTAGAAAACTTTATCGGCGACTGGCCGTGGCTTCATGTTGATATTGCCTATGTTGACCAAGAACCGAAAGGCAAGGCGTATGTTCCTAAAGGTATCACCGGAATCGGCATGCGTCTTTTGGTGAACGCATTGCAGAACTGGAAAAAAGTGTAAGTAATAATTGTTCGTGTTTTTATAATGTCATACCTGCGAAGGCAGATATTCAGAATTTGTAGGGTTCGGGCATGCCCGAACCTTATTTAAAAGTCATCCTGAGTTTATCGAAGGGTTTTCTAGATCGGAAGAGCGTCGTGTAGGGAAAGAGTGTAGATCTTGGTGGTCGCCGTATCATCAACAAAAAAACAAGCAACAACACCC
>CALCCW010000128.1:0-19133 GCA_937900185.1 uncultured candidate division Zixibacteria bacterium
ACGTGTGCTCTTCCGATCTTGTTATGGAGTCGTCATTGTTCTCCAGATTCATGGGCAAATTACTATAAGCCATTGGTGGATGCCGGTCCCTCACCAAGCCATACCCAACAACTATGCCCTCTACACTATCATGGCCCACACGTTGGCCTTTTTTTCCTGTGCCTATCTCTCCAGCTACCTGTCTGAACAGCTTTGGCAAACCCGACGGGAAGTGACGCGACAGAAAGAGCAACTGGCGGAACTCGAATCCTTCAAAGACGAGGTGTTGCTCAGTATCGATAGCGGCCTCATTACCACAGATCCTTCGGGCATCCTCACCTATATCAATCAAGCGGGAAGGAACATCTTGTTCTTGGAGTCCAAAGATCCTGTTTTGAAACCCCTACGCGATCTTTTTGGCGATGAAATATCGCGGCGAATTCAAAAATTGGAACCCTCTTCTCCAGGGACGCCCCGCATTTTTTCGGAATGGGTTTTTCGGACCGATGCCAACCAGATTTTCCTGGAGTTCTCCGTATCGCAGTTCCGCAATACTCAAGGGGCTTTTCAAGGGTTTCTGGTTATCTTTCAGGATTCCACCCACTTCAAGGAATTAGAACTCCAGGTCAGGCAGCAGGAGCAGTTGGCCACCATCGGTGAAATGGCGGCAGGTATCGCTCATGAGATCCGTAATCCCTTGGGGGCTATTCGCGGTTCGGTAGAAATGCTCCAGTCCAACCTCCAATTGAACGGCACCCACCAGAAGCTCTTTGATCTGATTCTCAGGGAATCAAAACGTCTGAATAATCTGGTGGAAGAAGTGCTAGACCTCGCTCGTCCTTCTAGTTTGAACATTGTCGAGACCAATGTTATTCGGGAATTGGATGAAGTTCGAATTCTTCTTGCGGAGCAGTTGAGGTCTCAAAAATCAAAGATCGATATCGTTACCCACTACCATGCAGACAACCATCTCCTCTTCGTGGACCCTGAAAAGTTAAAACAAGTCTTTTGGAATGTGATGATGAACGGGTGCGACGCTATGCCTAGTGGGGGGAAGTTGATCCTGGCAACCTACCTCGCCAGTCACATCGTTGAAGAGGCCAGCACTTCCAGTCCGCCTTTTCTCTTGATGCCGCCGGGGGAACGGTATCTTGCCGTAGCCATTTCAGATACGGGAAGTGGGATTGATCCCAAGGCCATCCCTAAGTTGTTCACACCCTTTTTCAGCAAAAAACGCGGAGGACTCGGTCTCGGTCTTGCTGTGGCTAATCGGATTATTCATGAGCATTCCGGAACGATTAAAGTGTTCTCCAATCCAAAATCCGGAACCACTTTCATTATTTATTTTCAACTTGAGGCCAAGCACCAAGGCCATCAAAATCCAAAAACTTAGGATTCACTGAACTTCCTCCCGTGCCTTGCATCTGACGGGTTTTCCAGCGCCTCGCGACGAAGTTGGTGAAATATACGGGATAAGACCGTGGAGCGGTTAGCTCGCCTGGTGGGAGACCACGCCCATCAGTTTCATGACGAACTGGTGCAGAACCTGGAAATCCAAGAAGCCCAAGTCGATGAGAAATGGAGCTTCGTGGGAAAAAAAAGAGGCCCACTGCACCGAGGAGGATCCGCCTGAATATGGGGACTGCTGGGACCATGTGATTCTGGATGCGGTGACCAAACTGGTTGTAGCGGTGGTCATCGGTAAGTGGACCAAGGAAAACTGTCTGGCCTTGTTTCGAGAGTTTGTTTTGCGGCTGAAACCCGGACATCTCCCCCGCTTGATCACCGGAGATGGCTGGGGGCCGTATTTAGAAGCAATCAGCGCCGCCTTCGGATATTTTCCGCCTCCACGGAGCCGCGAGCGGCCGGGGGGAAGGGCCTCCCAACCGCGCCCGATCCCGCCCCCCAGGATGGTCGTGATGTTTGTGGAGAAGATCCGAAAGGGAAGCCGCGTCGTGGAAGTGAAAAGTAAAGTGGCGGCAGGGGCGGCGGAACAAGCGGCTCAATTCTTGGCGGCGTCTCCGGTCAGTACCAAGGCGAATACGGCCTTCATTGAGCGGTACAACGCTACGGATCGTCACCTCAACGCCGGCAAGGCGCGGAGCACGTATGAGTTTTCCAAGGAGAAGGTCTTCCATGACGCGATTTCCTGGTGGTGTGGTACCTATTATAATTTTTGTTGGGCTCATCGCTCTCTTCGGGAAGAAATGGCACCGAAACGCTTTCGCCCGAGGCGTCCGGCCATGGCCGCAGGATTGACTGACCATATCTGGACGGTCTTGGAATGGGTGACCTATCCGACTCTACAATCAGTCCCAATTGTGCTACCGCACTAGGGACGAACCTCTCCTGTTATTTGATACGTTCCTATAAAAAAGAGTATGATCCCCTTTCACCCTCGCTGTTTGGAGACCGATGAGTGCCCTATGCTGACGCTTCATAATACGAAACAATTGGTGAAAAGCTTCCTGAGCAAGCATCTCCCCATGACCCCCTGGAATATCCAGCTTGAGGTCACCAATGCCTGCAATATGCGCTGCATCATGTGTCCCACCAACAGTCCGGTGGCCATTGAGCGTCGGAAAAATGTCATGTTGGATTGGGATCTTTTTGTGAAGATCATTGATGAGGCGGCCACCTTCCCTCGATGCCACATCATCCCCCAGGGAGGCGGGGAGCCCATGATCCACCCGCGTTTTCTGGACATGCTATCCTCTATCAAACAAAAGCCCAACCTCACCGTGGGATTCGTCACCAACGGTTCCTGCTTGAAACCCGATGTGATTGAGGAACTTATTGATATGGGCATTGAAGAAATCTGTGTCAGTGTCGACGCCTTTTCCCCTGAGGATTTCAAGGAAATTACCAGCAAGGATTGCTATGAATTCGTAGTCAATGCGGTAAGAACTTTGGTCCAAAGAAGAAATGACCGCCACTCACTTTTCCCTAAAGTGATAGTGCAACGAGTATCTATGCCCAAATACGACGGCGATCTGGAGCCTTTCGTCCAGTATTGGAGTGGCATTGTGGATGAGGTCCTCATCATTAAAGAACGCGACCTTACCGGCAGAATGATTAAAGGATTTCACCCCAATGGAAAGCCGAGGAGAGCCTGTCGCAAACCTTTCGAAGACGCGGCCATCGGCGCTGACGGGAACCTGTGCCTGTGTTGCGATGACTGGCACGAGCATCACATTATGGGCAACGTCAACGAAAAGACGATTCGAGAAATCTGGTTTAGTGCTCAGTTCAAAGAAGCCAGACGGTGCCACAAGCAAGGCCGCTTTGAGGCCATCGACATTTGCGCCAATTGCTACGCTCCCTACGAGACGGCCTCTGAAGTGACGGTGGAGGGAAACCGCATTATTGCCAAGGGGCTCTCGGTGGACCGAATTCGAAAACGGAGATATTGATGACAGATTCAAACAGGGAAAAAATTGAGATACAAAAAAAGGACTGGGAAGAAAGCGCAGTTGCAAAAACAATTGCACGGTTCCCGGAGATGAAAGCAGAATTTGAAACTACTTCAGGGATACCTGTGAAGAGACTATACACCCCTGCTGATGTATCGGGAGCGGATACATATCTGGAACAACAGTCTCTGCCGGGTGAATATCCTTATACACGAGGTGTGCAACCGACCATGTATCGCAGCAGATACTGGACAATGCGTCAGTATGCAGGTTTCGGAACAGCGGCAGAATCAAATAAACGATATAAATATCTACTTGAACAAGGGCAGACCGGACTATCGGTTGCCTTTGATTTGGCAACACAAATCGGGTATGACTCTGATCATCCGATGGCAATGGGTGAAGTCGGACGTACCGGAGTTGCGATTGATTCTTTGGAAGATATGGAAACACTTTTCGACGGTATCCCCCTTGATAAAGTATCTACTTCTATGACAATTAATTCAACTGCTGTTATTTTATTAGCTTTATATATATCAGCAGGAAAACGTCAGGGAGTGCCTCAAGATAAACTGATGGGAACAATTCAGAATGATATTTTAAAAGAATTTATCGCTCGGGGAACCTATATTTATCCGCCGGCACCGTCTATGAGAATCATCACTGATATTTTTGACTACGCCAAAGAGAACCTTCCCAAGTTTAATACTATCTCAATTTCAGGCTATCATATTCGTGAGGCAGGTTCAACCGCCGCACAGGAAGTTGCTTTTACATTATCAAACGGTATTGCGTATGTACAGGCGGCAATAAATGCCGGACTTGATGTCAACGAATTTGCTCCAAGACTTTCATTCTTCTTTGCATCACATTCAAATTTATTTGAAGAGGTTGCCAAGTTCCGCCTTGCCCGAAAATTCTGGGCAAACATTATGAAAAATAAATTTAAGGCAACAAATCCAAAAGCAATGCTTCTTCGGTTTCATACTCAAACAGGCGGTTCCACTCTCACAGCACAACAACCTGAAAATAATATTATCCGCACAACTATGCAGGCACTTGCGGCTGTGTTAGGAGGTACTCAGTCACTACATACAAATTCTTTTGATGAGGCGTTAGGGCTTCCAACAGAAAAATCAGCCGAGATTGCACTTCGTACCCAGCAGGTTCTAGCTTATGAAAATGGTGTAGCTGATACTGCCGACCCACTTGCCGGCTCATATTATATGGAATATCTTTCTAAAGAACTTGAACATAAAATTCAAAAACTCTTAGATGAAATTGAAGAAAAAGGCGGCTCAGTTTCATGTGTCGAAACCGGATTCTTTCGTGACGAAATTGCCCGTTCGGCATATATCTATCAAAAGGATATTGAAGCAAATGATATAACAGTTGTTGGTGTGAATAGATTTAAAACAAGCTCACCGCAAATTCCTGATATTTTAAAAGTTGATCCGAATTTAGAAAAAGACCAAGTAAAAAAACTCAAAGCTTTAAAAGCACGACGAGATAATAAAAAAGTAAACGAACTGTTAAGAAAACTCAAAGAAACCGCCAACAGCAATATTAACATTGTACCTAATGTTATAGAAGCAGTTGAAAATTATGCAACGGTTGGAGAAATAGCACATGTATTACGTGAAGTATGGGGTGAATATCATGAAAAACATCTTTAAAAGACAAAGTTTTATATTTCTCTCATTATCTGTATTATTTATTTTTTACGGATGTTCTGACGATTCTAAGAATGAGAGTACTGACAACCAACAAATTACAGTTGATTCTACATCAATGCAAAAAGAGCCTCTAACTGTTAAAGATACAATAGAAGCGTCCCTTGCTGAAGCTATGGAACGTTTACGGTTACATGATAACTCTGGTCTGTATGAAAATGAATTTGCCTATCTTACCGATGAAACATCATTTGATGAATACCTTACTTTTGGTCAGATAACTCAGCGTCCTCCCGGAAGTGTTACCAATTTGGCTGTTGATTCTTTAGAAATGTTTGCCCATGACTCTGCATCAGTGTGGGTGACTATTAATGTAGAACTTCAGGATGGTTCAGTGAAAGAATTAACCGAACAAAAATTGGTTGTTTACTATCACAATAACAGATGGATAAAGCCGACAGTTTCTGTTATCAAAAATCAAGTTGAATATGAAGATCTCATTCGACAGGCAGAAGAAGCATCAAAATGGGAAGATGAATAATGGATATCCCTCTTATCTCTCATATTGGAATCGCTGTAAAAGATTTTGAGAAAGCCTTAGCAAAATATTCTTTACTTTTAGATGAAAGAAAACCGGATATACATATTGTTACTGAACAAAAAGTTAAAGCAGCGATTTTTAAAGGAGGGTGCTGCGGTGGTGGAGCCAGAGTTGAATTGGTAACACCTACAACCGATGATTCTCCGATAGCCAAGTATCTTGATACTAAAGGGGAAGGGCTGCATCATATTTGTATCTATGTTGAAGATATTGCACTAAAACTTGCCGAATTAAAAAAAGCAGGTATTCGGCTTATTGACGAAACTCCCCGAATTGGTGCTGAAGGTAATAAAATTGCATTTGTGCATCCAAAAGATATAAATGGTGTGTTAATTGAGCTTGAAGAGTTTCCTAAACCGACTCTTTGAATTCTTTTTTCTGACCGCACCGTTTACACGTTACATGGCTGTTATGATTCTGTCGTCCGCATGAGCATCGCCAAAAATGTGAATCGTCTGAATATTGAATACTGTCAGAAGACTTATATTTTTTAAAGACAAGAAGTACAACTACTAAAATAAATAAAACTATAAAAAATAATTTCCAATCAATAGTTTTCTCCTCATCCATAAAAGAAATGTTTGATTCACCATAATAAGAAAAATTATCTTGCATAAATAAAATTTCATTGTGCAAAATATCTTTCGCTGCACTGTTCGTTTTTCCCCAAAGCGTGAAAAGTATCTGCTCACCGTTTGGATGACCATAGAGTAAACCGTTAAGGCGATGAAAAATCTGTCCGGTTGTTGTAGTGTCGGACGATACAAATTCAAGCGAAAATATTGCCCTGTTCTCATCAATTTTACCGGTACTTGATAATAACTTTGCCTCAGGGAGCGAGAGAACAATATTTTCAATAATAACATCAACAGATGATTTGAGTTCGCTTTTGTTTTTGATAGCACCATCTTTTGCAATAATTGACTTATAAATTAAGAGTTCTGCTGTCTGAGCTTGATTGATAATTTGAAACGGAAACTGCCCACTGTCACTTGAGACCTGCCAGTTTTCAGGGAGAGGAATACGAATTTCGCCGCCTAAATCTACAATCTCAGAGGCTGATAAACTACTATGCACAAAAATTATTATAAGTAATAAAAAATATTTTCTCATAATGTTTATGTCGGTCAACAGGAAAAATTGGTTATCTAAAATTGCTTGAGACAGGATTTTATCTTTGCAATTCTTTCTTTGATAAATTCATTTTTTGTTGATGTTGTTGTATACAAAAATGACCTTCCTGATTTTTTCTTTTGCAGTAGATTTTTATCGGCAAGTCGACTGAGTATTGTCATAACTGTTGTATATGCCGGTTTGTTATTGTCAGGATAGTAAAATAGAGCTGTTTTTACAGAAATTTCTTTCTGCTCCCATGCTATTTCCATCAGTTTTGATTCTGATGACCCTAAAAAGACAGAAAGTCCTTTTTCATTCGGATTAAAATAAAATTTTGATTCTGTCATTTAATATTTACGTTTCTTTTTGTCAAAAATCATTGATGCACCCAGTGCTACCAAAGCAATTGGAACAATAAAATCACCGAAATCACCTCGAATAATACCAAATTGTTCTAACAACATTACAATACCCATCAGCAAAATTAATACACCTAAAAACATAGTATCTCCTTATTATCACGTTATGTAAAATACAATATGTAATTAAATTGAAATCAAGAAAAAACTATTTCCAAGAATAGGTGTAAAAGGGGGATTGTGAAATTCTCATACCGACGGTGTCTGCTTCATCTGTAACTATTTCTACTTGGTACACTATATAGCTGATTTCGTCATTCTTCCAGCCTCCGTCAATGGCACTTTTAGGATGATAGACCAGCCAGTCCCGCTCACGCTGATATGACCAAGTTGAAACCGGAGTGTTTTCAGAAGTTATAGGAGTTTGTACTCCGTTATAATTTATAGGGATTGTTGATAAATCATCAAAGGGGTTGTGTACTTTAGGACGGTCACCATTTACAAATTTTTTTGCAGAATATATATAAAGGGCGGATTCCAATGAACTGATAGTTGCTTGTACCGATGATTTTTCGGCTTCATCTCGTAATTCTATAAACCGTGGAATAGCAATAGCCGCTAAAATCCCAATTATCAAAATAACAGATATTACCTCAATGAGAGTAAAACCTTTATGTTTATGTATATTTGAATGCATCAGACCCTTTCTGTCTATATAATATAAAATATCGGAGCAAAAAGAAGATGCTTTAGGGCTTGTAGAAAAAGTCCTGTTTGTCTTTCAAGACCCTTCGACTCCGCTCAGGGTGATTTGAAAGACAACAACTTACAATTTGTCATACTGAGCGGAGTCGAAGTATGTTCCGAATTTAGATGTTTTACAACAAGCCCTTTAGAAAAGGTTATAGTATTTATTTAGACAATGATTTAAGTTTTGAGACAACTATATCAGCGATTTGTTCAAGCATGAATTTATCATCTTTTGTGAAAAAAGCCGGTTTGTTAGAATCTATATCAATCTCGCCTAAACAATTATCACCATCCATGAGAGGTATGACAATTTCAGATTTTGTAGATATTGAACAGGCTAAAAACCGAGGGTCAGCATGAACATCATCAACAACAATAGATTTCTGTTGTGATACTGCCGCTCCGCAGATACCGGAGTTTAATTCAATCTTTGTATGAGGAGTTTCAGCACCAATGTATGGACCAACTTCAAGGTGTTCACCATGCAGCATGTAATAACCTGTCCAGTTATATCCGTCAGAAAAACTGTCAATCATTTTTATTGACACTTGCAGCACATCGTTTATAGTTTTTAAATTTGCAACGGCTTGCTTTATCTCAACAATTAAATTCTCTCTTTTTTCGTTCATAAATTATTCCGTATAGCTCGGTAGTTATCAAAAGAAACTTTTGGGTCAACAGCACATCCCGGACCAATGATTAATCGCGATGAATCGGCTTTTTCTTTCAATTCATCAATTTTATATTTTACTTCATCAGGATGAGAGTGTAAAAGCCACCCATTATGGTCTACACCGCCTAAAATAACTTTATTCGGATATGTTTTTAAACCAATATCCAAAGGCATATTTGTCGGATCATCAGTTTCCCAATTGATAATCTGGGCATTAAAATCATGTTCCATAATATTTTTTAAGTAATTGTTTGATGAACAGATATGAAAAACATTCAGAGCATCATCACCGGCAGCTTTTAAAAGCTGTAAATCAAAAGGCAGTCCGAATTTTTGATACTCATCCCAGTTGATAAGATTCGTTGTTGCCCATTGGGTAGTCGCATAAAAAATTCCATCGGCTCCGGCGTTGCGAAGTTCGGTTATATATTTTTCAAATGTACGACCAATGTTTGTAACTGCTTCAAAGACAATTTCCGGGTTTGTTTTAATATGTTCTGCCATAATTGCTCTGTCGGAAACCATTCGTCCGGCAATTGCAACAGGGGAGAAGATAGTCATCAATATCGGAAGTTCTTTGTCTGAGCCTTTTCTAATTAACGAGACCATCTGGAGATGTTCATCAAGTGCTTTTGAACGAATATCAATTTCTTTGATTTTTTTCCAATCATCAATATTTGAAATCGGAAAATGAGTTTTCGTATGTTTAGTGAATTCATCGGTTGAAAATATGTGGGTGAACCCGTAATCTTCAATATGAAAATCAGCTCTTGGGTTTATTTTCATAAAATCCCATTTGAATTCTTTTTGAAAATAAAGCATAGCATCGGCAGTTCCTTGAGCATTGTTTTCCAGATGAAAAAAATGTCTCCAAAATGACGCCGCATATCTATCCGGTTTTTCACCGGCTATTATCATTTCAATTCTTTCTCGCGGGGAATATTTTTCCAAATTGCTGCTCCTTTTCTTTTAGGTCTCAATATATGCTAATAATTAAAGAGAACAAGTTTGTAAATTCAATTTAATTTATTCTACAAAAGAAAGCTATCTTAGATACCTGCTCAATCCTTGAGCAGATTTTAGCTTTATTATCAAGCGAATTAGCTACCTGCCGAAAATACTAATGATATATTTTACATGACAAAAACAGCTTCAAAGGATAAATATGCCTGCTAAAATTTTGGTTATCGACGATGAAGATTCTATGTGCAACTTTCTTGAGATTATGCTCAAAAAAGAAGGCTATGATGTAGAAACTGCTTGTGATGGTTTTTCTGCCGTTGATTTACTGAAAGAAAATAATTATGACCTTGTTATTTCAGATATGAATATGCCCGGGATGACCGGTTTGGATGTTTTGCAGGAAGTCAAATCGTTTAAATCCGAGCAGGATTTTATTGTCATGACTGCTTTTGCAACAGTTGATTCTGCTATTGAGGCAATGAAACTTGGTGCTGCTGATTATATTACCAAGCCTTTTAAGGTTGATGAAATAAAACTTACTATTGAAAAGTCTATCAACAGAAAACAACTTGTTTCTGAAAACAAAGTGTTAAAAAAACAGCTTCAAGAAGATAATTCGTTTAGTAATTTTATTGGAAATTCAGAACCAATAGTAAAACTCAAGAAACTTGCAACCCGAGTTGCATCATCAGATTCGACTGTTTTAGTGCTGGGAGAATCAGGGACAGGGAAAGACTTAATTTCAAAAGCGATTCATCATTTATCCCCTCGATGTCATGCTCCATTTGTAACTATTAATTGCGGAGCTATTCCTGAGAATCTGCTTGAATCAGAACTTTTTGGACATAAAAAGGGATCTTTCACAGGTGCCATAAAAGATAAAGACGGGCTTTTCAAGGTTGCCGACGGCGGTACGCTCTTTTTAGATGAAATCGGGAATACATCGCTTGCAATTCAGGTGAAGCTTCTGCGAGTACTCGAAGATAAACATATTACACCGGTTGGCGGGACAAGCCCTATTTGTGTTGATGTTCGGCTTATTGCGGCAACGAATGCACAATTAGAGGATGATGTCAAACAAGGGCGGTTTCGTGAAGATTTGTTTTACCGCCTTAATGTAATTCCCATTGATATTCCGCCGCTTAGAGAAAGAAAAGAAGATATTCTTTTGTTGGTCGATTTCTTTATTAAGAAATTTTCAGAAAAGATATCTACAAAAATAAAAGTAATAACAAAAGAGGCGTCGGATATTTTATTATCATATCAATGGCCGGGGAATGTACGAGAACTGGAAAATACTATTGAAAGAGCTGTTCTTTTAAATAGAACGGATGAACTTGGACTTTCAGATTTTCCCGAAAAACTCACAAGAGCAAAAACACAAACTATTGTTACCGAAACAGAACCGTTAAATCCTACTCTTGAATCAATGGAAAAAGCATATATTCATTTTGTTATGAGTCAAACAGGCGGGAAAAAACGACAAGCAGCTAAAATACTTGGTATTAATACCTCTACATTATATAGAAAAATAGAGAGATACTCTTTAAAAGATTTACAAAATAAAGATAATGACGAATAATAAAATCTGTTTTAATTTTGAACAGAACAATGGAACATAAATTGCAAAAGTATTAGACAGATGAGAAAATATACCGAAAGGGTTTATATGTATAGAGCAAAAAGTGAAAACGGATTTACACTAATTGAACTTATGATAGTTGTTGTTATCATAGGTATACTTGCGGCAATGGCAATTCCGCGGTTTATGGAAGCCTCTACCAAAGCAAAACAATCCGAAGTAAAGCTAATAATGAAGCAGGTTTATGTTAATCAGCGTACTTACCGTCAACAATCAGCAGCGAACTCCTATTATCAACCTGTGGCTGCCGCATCTTCAGCGAATCCTCAGGCATTTGCTGAACTCTGGATTGAAATAATGAGCAGCTGCCGATATTCATTTTCTATCGCTGCTGCCAATAATACTTTTACATGCACTGCTACCGGAAATATCGATGATGATGCTACTATTGATACTTGGACAATAGATCAAACCGGTGCATTATTAAATACAGTTAATGATGTAGGTGCTTGATTTATAAAATTATACCTTTTTCATACCGTAAAAGAACCTGCTCTCCGGCAGGTTTTTTTATTGCAGTTATATTCTTTTATAGGTTGAATATCTCCGAGTATTCTTCGATAGGTCTGACATTCTTGTCCGACAACAGGCAGTATTCATAAGACAGAACCCTCAATGATTCTGCAAATTATAATTACATTGAATTTATTAGGACTTGTTGCTTATATTATTTTTCTTTCGCAATCTGCCACAATTTTTAGCAAAATGCAATTATTTAAAATAGAAAAAAATAACTAAAAGTATTGGGTTCTTCCTATACCTCTCATAGTTCCTTAAAAACATCATTTACCGATAAAAAACGAGAGTGCAATCTGTTCAAAATTTGGGCGGAAGAAAGGCACGCTACTTGCCGATAATAATAACAAATAACGAAACTGAAAACCGTTTAACGAACAAGACCTGTAGGAGGTTCATATGTTCTCAAAGTTCCACAATCGTGAAAAAGGTTTTACACTTATCGAATTGATGATCGTTGTTGTCATCATTGGTATCTTAGCTGCTTTAGCTATCCCACGTTTTATGCAAGCTACAACAAAATCAAAACAGTCAGAAGCCAAACAGCTTTTAAAACAAGTTTATACAATGGAGCGTACATTCCGTCAAGGCGATATATCTAATGCTTATGGTGACAATGGAGTTACAGCTACTGCTCTTGGTTCTTTCCCGCAAATTGGTGTAGAAATTATGGCTGGTGCTTTATATTCTTATACAATAGTTGCAGCCGCTAATACCTTTACCTGTACAGCTACAGCTGATTTAGATGATGATGCTACTGTTGATACTTGGACCATTGATCAAACAGGTGCATTGACAAATACAATTAACGATGTAACTACCTAATTGTAGTCTAAGTTAAAGAATTATCAAAACCCGCTTCGGCGGGTTTTTTTATTGTAATTTTTTTGGAATTTATAATCCGATTATATAAATAGATGATTGTTATAACAGTTTCTTGAGCCTCCTTGGCAGGTAGGGAAAGCCAGCTAATCATCTAATAGTAATTAATTTAACTGAATTTTCAGTTATGAATTTCCGATAATATATAAATAATAGATTGAAATTCTATCATACTTAAGAAAATTTGTTGATTCTATATAGAAAGACAACTTATACTAAGCCTATGAAAAATATGACAGTCATTATTTTCTTTCTGTTGACAATCTCTGTAACGGCTCAGGAAACTGAAAAACCGGAACAATTTGGTCTAAATCACCTTACTGAATACCTGTCCTTAAAACCATCAGATATTTCATTCCGAGCAGATTATACCGAACCGGATTCATTCAGACTTCAAATAGTTACAGATCTCATGCAGCAGCCTCTTGGTATGATAAATTATATTGAAAATCTCAAAAATAGTTTTGTCAAAAAACAACCCGGATTAGTTGCCTCATATCTTTTTCAAGATTTAAAAAAAGAAAATCAAACAAACCGTGAAAAAGCATATTTTGCCGATATTTCAGAAATCCAAAAAAACTATAATCTTTATTATACCGACATGACTCTTAATCAACTTTTAACCAGAGCTGCTGTCTATCTTGATGTTGTATTTCCTCGTTCAATAGACAAATCTCTTGCCTTTCTGACAAAAGATGAAAAGAAATTTCTTACCCATCAGTTTAAAGAATTATTAGTCCAACGGGTAGAAGATGAATTTCTATCTGTTGAAGCAATGGACTCTTTGGATAAAGTTGAAGAAGCATACATTGAGCAGTTTATCAAATTCGCCAGTAAGATAGATAAAGACCCAATTATTGATGCCGGTATTTCTTCAGTTAAAGAATTGATGCTTGAGATAAATAATCTCAGACAACTCTTAAAATCAAAAACTGTTTCATCCTCAAAAATTCTCTCTGATGCCATCTATCTTCCGGATAATGCTGATTTAAATGCCTATCTCGGACGTCAGTCCGGTTGGAAAATCGGCGGAACAGGTAATGATTATTATTCGGGTGATTACAAGTTTATTTTAGACTTTGGCGGTGATGATGTCTACGACCTCTCTTATGACCCTGACAACCCTCATGGGGTGATAATAATAGATTTAAGCGGTAATGACACCTACCGTTCTCAGACAGATTTTACTCTTGGTTCAGGATGTCTTTCAGTTGGGCTTCTATTTGATTTTGATGGAAATGACAGATACGACGCTAAATCATTTTCTATCGGTTCAGGTTTCTTTGGTATGGGCATGCTCTACGATGTTTCAGGTGATGACCGCTATGACGGCGATACCCATGTTCAGGGTGCCGGCTCATTTGGGTTAGGACTGCTCATTGATGAAAGTGGTCGGGATATATATAATGCCGCTTTGTACTCTCAAGGGTTTGGATTTATTGAGGGGCTTGGTGCAATTTTTGAACTCAATGGAGCCGATTCTTATTATGCGGGGGGGAAGTATAAAGATATTCTTCGTTACGATGACCACTATCTTTCTCTTTCACAAGGATTCGGTTACGGACTCCGTCCGTATGCCTCAGGGGGTATAGGAGCTATTGTTGATATAGAAGGTAATGATACTTACTACTCCGATATATTTGCTCAAGCTGCCAGCTACTGGTGGTCTTTGGGGGTCATCTATGACTCAACCGGTAATGACAATTATAACTGTTTTCAGTATGGGCAGGGATGCGGAACACACATGACTTTAGGCGGACTTATCGATGAGTACGGCAACGATGTTTATTTCGGCAAAGGTCTCATGCAGGGTGTTGGGCATGATTACTCCTTCGGGCTAATTTTAGACCGTCACGGCAATGATACCTATACCGCAACCGATTTATCACAAGGAGCGGGTTCTGCCAATGGTGCCGGAGTGCTTATTGATAATGAAGGTGATGACAGGTACTTTATTAAAAATAAAAAAAATACCCAGGGCTACGGCAACCCTCGTCGTGATTTTGGCTCTATAGGTTTGTTTATTGATTTAAGCGGAAAAGACCAATACTTCGGAAACGGTCAAGATAATTTCTACTGGAAAACAAATTCCAAATGGGGTGGGGGAATGGATATTGAAACAATTATAAAAGATTCATCCGAGGTATCAAATGAAAAATAAATTTTTTCTCCTGATACTTCTTATAAGTCTGTTCTTCTCCGGGAATCTTTTTGCTCAATCATCTTTGAAAAAACAGGTCGATTCCCTGTTTGTAATTGCATCATCCGGTGAACTTAAATATCGTGATTTAGTAAAACCGACAATTGAAGAACTCGCAAATTTAGGCAAAGATATCGTTCCTATCTTAGTTGATAAACTGGATACAAAATCAGCCCGTGAAAGACTAACTATTGTAAATATCTTTAAAAAAATAGGTTCTGATGCAGTCCCTTATTTGATTACATCTTTAAAAAATCCAAACGGACTTATTGTACAGCGGGTCTGTTGGGCTTTAGGTGATATAAAAGACTCATCGGCGGTTGATGCTTTGATAGCTGTAAGCAGCCATTCAAGGTGGCAGGTACGAGATCAAGCAGTTGGTGCCTTAGGTGATATTGCGGACAACAAAGCTGATGATATTATTTTGATGTCATTTGATGATACCATTGGTCAAGTGCGAAAAGCGGCAGCGGTATCATCGGGGAAAATGCATATTTTAGAATCTGTCTCTCCGCTTATTCATCAATTAGGTGATGAATTTTACGGAGCAAGAATGTCAGCGGCTGAAGCTCTTTTAAAGCTTGATTCATCGTATGTTTCTGAATCTCTTGGTGATTCTCTGAATTCTGAGAATAGCTTTGTCCGTTCATTAGGATGTTCCATATTAGGTAAAATCGCAACTGACCAAGCAATTGATATATTATACCAAACTTTTCTAAACTCATCGGGTGATTTAAAACTGTATACAGCTTTAGCACTGATTGAGGCTGATTCTTCAAATTTATGTGGTTATCAACATATGATAACTACATCTGATTTTGATAGACTGTCATTCTTAAAAATACAGTCAGCTATTCAAACAGCCAAAATAAAAAACGAATTTCAAAATTAAAATTTAAGAAAAGTTCTAAAAATAACGCAATTTAGCCTATTTTTGTTAATTTAAATCAGTATCATACCGATATTCTAAAGTAAGAAAAGGACTTCTCATGAATACTGATATTTATAACAAAATAATTGAAGATCACAAAGAATTAACATCTCTTCCGCAAACCTTAACAGAGGTTTTGCGAATTTTAAAAGATGAGAACTCAAATTCCACCGACTTGGCAAATGTTATTTCACGTGACCCTGCTTTAACAGCAAAAATGCTTCGGATTGTAAACTCACCGTATTATGGAGCCGGACGCGAAATTACAACCCTCTCTCAGGCAGTTATGACTTTAGGAACTCGAGCGGTTTCTGCACTTACACTTTCGACATCAATTTATGATATGACTGACGGTTGGGAAACTTCTATTGAAAGAACCAGATTTTGGAGACATTCTCTTGAAGTAGCTGTTGCTGCTCGGTCGATAGCTGAAATTATTCGGTATCCACGTCTGGAGGAAGCTTTTATTGCAGGTATTTTACACGATATAGGACTTTTAGTATTAGAAAAATCATTTCCTGATAAATTCAAGTCAATTTGGAATCTCGCCGAATCAGGCGACCATCTTATAGAACTTGAGGAAAACAGCTGGAGTACAAACCATGCCCGAGTTGGACAGTTTTTATTAGAGCAGTGGCATATCCCGTCTGTTATCACAGGGGCAATAGGTCAACATCATAATAATTTTCCTTTAGATGAAGATGATAAAGATTTCCTGCTTCCGCAAATTGTAGCTCTTGCGAACAAAATTGCTAAATTCACAACTCTTACTGTCTGTCACGATTCAGCGTATGATGTTGAACAGAAAGAAATAATACGAAAAAATCTCAAAATCCCTGTTGAGCAAATGAGAGAGCTTGAAAAAAACCTTCTTAATCAAGTTGTAAATGAAGCGGAGTTTTTGGAAATAGAAATTGGCTCTTCCAGTGAAATTTTAATGGAAGCAAATAAAATGCTTTATCGTCAGTACATGACTGTAGAGAATCTACTTTCTGAAAATGCCAAAATGCAGCAGGAAGTTACTCAGGCTAAAATTGAAAAAGTATCACTTGAGGCTGTGAATACAATTACCGCAACATTTAATCATTATATCAATAATGCAGTTGCTACAATTCTCGGAAGAGCCCAATTACTTGAATTATCCCTTTCAAAAGGTGACATTGTTGATAAGAAAGATAAAATGGGTACTTCTTTAGAAATTATAATATCAGGTGTTGATACTATTCAAATGGTTTTACAAGAACTCAGAAATCTTAGTAAATTTAAAACTATAGTATATCATGATGATACATATATTTTAGATATTGAAAAGAAAATCAAAAAATCGTTAGAGCAACTCAAGCAGGAAGATAAAAACTTAGTCGTTTCTTAATTGTTATTTAAAAATTATTCCTAATATTTTAAAACCGGTCTGAGATCGGTTTTTTTTTATTGGCTGTCTTTTATAATAATTGTTGCGTTTGTACCGGTGACTTGCAGTTTTTCTGATTTATTGCCTAAAGCAACAGATGTTCTTGTTAAGAAATCTTTTTTTTCAATTTTTGTATTGAAGCTATTTGAAATAGAACCACCGTTAGTTGATGCTTGTAAAGAGATGTTTGATTGTTTAGGAAGTACAATATTTATCATACCATAATCGGAACGGATAACAGAACTGCCGCGTAAAGAATTATTGGCGACAAAATAAGTTTCTCCGCCGTAGTTGGAAAAATCAATAGTACCTTGAATATTGTGTGCCTTAATATTCCCATTTTTATTTTTAACAATCGTTTTACCTACTATTTCTGACAACATAATAGATGAATTTTTATTTTTTATATTAACAGAACCAACAACAGAACTAATGATAAACGGCTTAAAGGAACCTACTAAAGTTAAAGCTCCTGTTAAAGATTTTATAGTTGTTTTACCGTTTTTATTTTTAATATCAAGATTACCGATATGATTAAAAACAGTTATTTCACCGGAATTTGTTAACGAAGAATTCCCCCGACAATCTGAAACTAAAATTGGAGCATGGGTGTTTGAAATTGTAAGGTTTGAGTTTGAGTTTTCTACAACTACTTTTCCCCGGTTACTTTTTATTTTCATATTCCCGTTAATATTATTGAAATAATAGCTGCCATTTTTACCAGTAGAATTAATATTTCCGTAAATGTTCTCAACTATAATATCTGAATTTTTGGTACTGAGGGTGAGATTGTTTTTTATCTTTGAAACTTCCGTTGTACCAAACGAGTTTGTAATATCTAAGGTATTTCTTTTTGGTACGAATATCAGCATCTGACTGTTGGCGACTTGTATTTTAGTATCGTGCAAACTCGGAAATTCTGAAGATATGTGTATGCCGGATTTGTCTGCTTTTAATTCCAAGGTAACTGATTCTAAAAAATCTTTGGCATCTTTGTTATTATCTGAAATGACTTCATAAGAATATTCTGCCGTAACTTTGTTTCTATCCCATCCCACTACTTTTATATCTCCAAGATAATTATTAATAAAAATAGGGATTCTTGAAGATTTTACAAAAATAGAATCCTGATATTGATTGGATAAAACTGTTTTGTCACTATATCTATTATCAAATATATCTTGGGGGATTTCTGGAGGTGACGGAGGAGCGGGTTTGTCTGGAATTGAGATTTCTTTTTCAAGTGAATCAGTTGAAATTTTTATAGAAATCATCTTTTGAGGCAAATCTATTGTAAAAACAAAATCAAGTATTTGCTCCAATTCTTTTTGCAACTTTTCTGTTTCAAGAAGTTCCCGCATCTGGGTTTCATCAAAGGTTATTTGCAAACTTTCCCCGGCCTCTAAAATACTATTAACTTCATCGTTTAATTGTTCCTGAAGTTTGTACATCTTTATTTGGTAATCTTCCTGCTGTTTTTCATCTTGACGTTCTTTTAGTAAAAATAATTTCATAGTAGGCAGAGATGATGTATAATCAGAAAGCTGAACTTCTATATCTTCGTTTAGAACATCTTTAATTCTTTCCAAGTCATATCGAAGAGTCCGAACATTTTTATATAACTTTCTCAGCGATTTATCTTTTTTTAATGTTTTTTCCTCTGTTTTTAAAGATGAAGTCAGTTGAGATAAATTTTCTGAGAGTTTATCTACATCTATATAGTAGCTGCCTTTTTCAATTTTGATAAGCATTTTTAAAAGCAGATTTTGATATTTTTGTCCTTCAAAATTTTTATAGTCAGCAAAATAACTCAAATGGTTGCGGATTAAAAATTCTAAGTCTGAAATAATATCTTTGTAATCGTTAGCGGCTTGAAGTTCTGCTCTTGATAATTGAATGTCTGAATTAATTCCCTCAGTGTCGGTTACATCAGGATCCGGCATTGGAAATACTCTTTGGGCAGATAAAGATTGACTCAGAATCAATAGAAGAGCAACAAGGAGGAGAGAGAACAGATCGGAAGA
>CALCCW010000129.1:0-13168 GCA_937900185.1 uncultured candidate division Zixibacteria bacterium
TTGTTGAAAAACCTCTAAATTCGGAACATACTTCGACTTCGCTCAGTATGACAAATTGTAAGTTGTTGTCTTTCAAGTCACCCTGAGCGGAGTCGAAGGGTCTTGAAAGACAGGTTGGACTTTTTCAACAGTCCCCTTGCCGTGGGTTTTGAAAATCCTTATCTTTGTATTTCCTAATATTAGGAAGGGTTTCCTACAATTATTCTACTCTATCGGTAGGACAGACATTCTTGTCTGTCCTGTAGTCGGACAAGATTGTTCGACCTAAAGCATGCCTGAACCCTACAAAATAACCTGCTACCACCAGACTTGATTGCCGTCTTTGTCGATAGTGAAAATCCGTTCTTCTTTATCAGACCCATCAGCAACAAGCCAATACAACCCACCCGACGGGACGTTTTCAAAAACAAGTGGCTTGCCTTCTTTGGCAAATTGTCTACCGACAGATTGCCATCCTGATATTTGTATGAAGGAAGACAGATGAAAATTCTTTGCATCAGCAAACCAATAAAATAATTCATATATTGCTCCACTTTTCAAATTGGTTTGGATTGAACCGTCAGTTGATTTAACCTGTTTCCTTTTTGTTGTAGAATATAATTTAAGTTTTTTTCTTTTTTTCATATTTGGACTTAAAAATTTTGTTGTTCCGTCCTTTTGTAAAATAAAAGGAGGATACCCATTTATATAATTAATTTTATCTTTATCTTTTATCGATGGGAAGATAACAGGTAAGTATATTACATTCTTCCCCATATCTGTAAAAGACCAAACTGCTTCACCACTAAGAGTTTCTTTAATTTTTTCCCCCCAGTGAATAGGTTTCCATTCTCCTGAATTAAAGACACAAAGATAAGGTCTAAATCTCTCTATCTTTAATAGCATATCACCTATAATAATCTCCACATCAGCGACATCAGTGTAATCTGCGGTGACATCCATGTAGTTTTTGCCCTTGAGCCATGGTGGGATTTCGGTATCTTCGGGAACTTGAAATATCAGATTATCTTTTTGCTGGTCATACGTTTTACGATAGACTTTGCCGACCTTCCCCGACAGCCGATAATTCCCCGGTGATGCTTCAGCACCCATAAACGGAATAACTTTCCCATCAGCAGTAACGATTGCATTCCAAGCGTGGTTATTCCCGCTGTTTGCCCAGTACGGTGTATAGTCCGAGGTCACCGCCAGCCCGTTGGCACGCATGGCGTAGATAGTGATATTTGTCATATCTTCGCATCGCCCCAGTTTGTTATCTATCATTTCAGAAAGTCCTTGGTCGGTCGGGTGTAGATAAAATCGCGGGTCAAAACCGAACCATGTTTTAATATCATCGTTAATAATAGTAGCCGCCTCAAGCGGGTCAGATTTATTTTTCATACTGTCAGTAATATATTGATATTTGTTGTAGAAGAATTTCCGCCATTCTTCAAGCGGTTCATTGGAACCGCGATATGGGAGGATATAGCGGCAGAACTGTTTAAAATCAAAATTTTTATCCCACGGTTTTTCAGTCCACGCTTTAAATGCATAATCTATTTGGTTTATTAAAAATTCGGATGTAATTTGATTGAGGTCGTAAAACAGTTCTTTTTTCTCATAATCAAGTTCACCCCGTTTTTTTTCAATCTCCCCTATGGCTATTTTGAGAGAGTCATAATTAGGGTATGCGAGAACATCAATATTTACATCAGCATCAGATGTATCAAACCAACGATAAGTCGCATAACTATGCTGGTCCATATTGGCAATTAAAAAATATGCAGCAGTTAATTTTAGAGTATCACCTGATTTTTTGTAGTGATCGATAACCTTTTGAAGTTCAGGGGCATTATCTCCTGCTTTTTCAAATGCGGTTATAATATCCGGTGAATCCATTGTATACTCAAACGCTGATATATTTGACAGTATAAAAATAGATAAAAAGAGGGTAAATATTGCTGATAATCTTGACATAATGACTCCTTATAATATGAATATATCATATATATAATTGACAGAAAAATCTTTGGCAAGCGATTCGACTCTTGTATTTTTAAGTTAATCTTAATTAATTACTTGAATAAAATCAAATTACAGGTTACTATTTATCATAAAGATAAACCATTAAACTTCTTAGAGATAATTGATTCGGGTATTTTATGTCACAAAAACTTAGATTTAATATTGCTGATGAGCGGTTACAATATACCGGTCAAAAAAAAGAATTTTCTCTCAACCAAGACAGAATAATTGAGTTTAATCACCGTCACATGTCGGCTCTCAAAAATTATGATTTACAACTGGAAGAATGCTCAATTATAACATTAGCTGATGAAATAAACAATCACTCCAATCTTGGTGCCTTACGAAATCGACAGCTTCGCCAATCGGTTATACTCTCAGCTGCATTTTCAGCAATTGCTGTTGGTATGCACGGACGCGGCAAACTGCATGACTATCCCAAAGAACAGCATGATAATAAACTAAAAAATAAATTAAAACGGGCAAATGACCGCACAGCCGCTCAAGTAATGGCTGAGGTTTTGCAGACCACCACAAAAACACTCCCCATGGGTGAGGATGTTTTAATCGAATCAGCTATCACCGAGGGTGCCAGAATGAAACCGGGCAAAGAAGCCGGAGGAAACCCGACAATTGCTGTAGGTGCTGTTTTTGGTAAGGATGAACATCGTGCTCAATACGGTCTGAATATGCCCAAAAATGTTACCCTGCTTTCAATGGGAAACGATGTTATCGATGGAACTACCAAATCTATTACCGGTACTCATTCATCATTTACTGCTCTCTTTGTGACAGAAGCTAATATCAAACGGCATTTACCTGATATTTATGTACAGCGATGGATGTCCGGAGCACATTTTGAAAAATTTAATCCGCGTGAAGTCAATGTTATCGAATCTGCTGAAATCATGGCAAGAGGGTACGGTATGAAAGATCTTTCGGATCTGAGTACATTTTTCTTAGACCGACCACGGCATCATCCCGCTATGGATGCTTTAAACCAAGCAGGAATATCTACACCATTTGACAATGACGGAGATTTGATGCCTGGAATTTTGTTGGGACTTGATGGGATGCAATTTCCGGACAAACGCGGACTCTCTACCATGATTGGTGAAATTGGCGGCTCTGCCGAATGGGCAGTAGGAGTGCTTCCACTGGTATGGCGGGGAGGTCAAGCTGTCGGTATGCTGACATCACAATCATCATTGACCAGTAAAGGTGTTTCACCTGATGAACTGTGGAACAACAGATTTCACTTCACCGAAGAAGAGTTTATGCAGATTCAGGATGCCCGTTTTGAACGGAAACCTTATTTTACCATTGAAGATATAGTAGACGACCCATTTTCCGGCGGAATATCAGCTTTCGGTGCGATTACCGATAACTTTTATCTTCCGTTTATTAAGGGGGTGCGTGCTGATAAAGAAAATAATAGGGTTTATGTCTCGGTGCTGACCGTAAACTCTTTAGGGGTTATGCAATGCTGGGACTTAGTCTTTTCAGGAAGAACATCACTTGAGGAATCACTACAAAAAATGCTTTCACCGAAAGAAGAATTAAAAGGATTAACAGGTGACAAACTTGAGTCTACAATTGGTGCTATGCTTGAAAATGAAAAATCAAATGAACGTTACCACATCTTTTTCAATAATGAATATTACCCGGCTCTCATTCCGGTTCGTCATCAAATGTTTATGCTGCATCATGCTGTTGATGGACTCATAGAGCGTGGTGCCTTAAGTTTGCAGGACAAAGAGATTGTTGATATTACCGAGCGTCTTGCTCCTCATTGGTTCACAACATAAACGTATATTGATTTTTGCATGAACATTATAATTTTATTTGAGTCGGACAAACAAGATGACGGATTATATCATCTATCTGACTATCGGGCTGAACATATACGTTCAATTTTAAAATCTCAAATAAATGACCGTCTTGAAATTGGTATCTTAAACGGTCAACAAGGGACTGCATCTGTTCAGTCTATAACTGAAAACGAAATTATTCTCTCTAACATACAACTTGAAGAACCTTTACAAAACAATCTAACAATTGACATCATTGTTGCTCTTCCTCGCCCACAGACAGTTAAAAAAGTTTTGTTTATCTCGGCAATGATGGGAGTGCGGAATATCTTTTTTATTCGGAGCAACCGAGTTGAAAAATCATTTTTTCATTCTCCACTGTTAGAAGAAAAAAACTATAATCGTTTTTTGATAGACGGACTCCAACAAGGGAAAAATACTTTGTTGCCAGTTGTATCAATCCATGACAAATTCAAACCATTCATGCAAGACAGCCTCAGGTTGTTCTATGAAAAACGACAAGAGCAGCCATTCTGTTTACTTCCTGATTTAGATACCGAACATACACTTGCTGAAGTAGTAAATATTGGGGCAGACGAGGGCGTTTACCGCCCACTCAACGCAAACGAAAGCGTCTGCAATGTCCCAACAAATCGTCACCCTGAGCGGAGTCGAAGGGTCGATTTGGATGTAGAACCGAACAATGTCATTCCCGTGAAAACAGGAATCCAGAAATTGAACGCCCAAGTTTTGGGTGCCCCACTCCTTGGGGTGGGTTCTCACTTGCTGTTTGCTATTGGTCCTGAAGGCGGATGGGTTCCTTATGAGATTGAAATGATGACCTCGCTCGGATTCCACAAATTTAAACTCGGGGACTGGACACTTCGGGTCGAACACGCCCTGACAGCCTGCCTCGCACAAATTGAGTTGTTGATGTAGAAAAATTTTATAGGGTATGAGGCATACCTCAACCTCACTTTTAGAAAAAGTCAAGACCCCTGCAGTCTTAACTTTTTTTATAGTCATTGAAGTCGGGAGCACAGGGGTCTTGACCTACCTTACTAGGTGAGCCTCGTTTGCCTTAAATATTGTGTATTCTTATATATCAAAAATATCCTCCATTATTGAAT
The DNA here is from genome assembly GCA_937900185.1 of uncultured candidate division Zixibacteria bacterium. GTDB lineage: Bacteria > Zixibacteria > MSB-5A5 > GN15 > FEB-12 > QQUK01. The sequence goes on from CALCCW010000129.1 coordinate 4,946, forward strand.
AAAGCGGAGAGGCAGGGATTCTCCATGGCGTGATTTTGCAAGATGTTGGTTGACAGCAATGTATGAGGTAAGGTGTTGAAATTTATAGATTTAGGTTTTTGATTGTTTGAGTTTGTTTTTGAAGGTTTTTGATTGTTTTTGAATCTGAGTTGGCAGAAATTTGGCAGAAATAAAATGGACTATGATTGACAGTATTAAATATTATGAACTGTATGAGTTCGGATGAATTGGGATAAGTTTACGGAAGTTTGTATAATTTAAAGAAAGTCGGTGGGAGTAGAATGAAATAGCGTATTAGAAAATTGTTATAAAAAATTGTAATTTAGTTTTTTTGAACCAACAATTGCGTAAGCTTTTTGCATTGCTTCTTCCGAAGATTGTAATTCCTTTGCTGAGAGTTCTAAGTTGAGTGGAATACAAATAATCATAAATAAGATGCAAGTATTTTTCAAGTATTTTATTATAAATCCTTTATCCATTTAGAGTCGTCATTAGATCTAAATCCGTTTGAAAAAAGTGTATGTCAAAAGACCAACTTCATAAGCAGGGACTTAAATATGCTTTTAAAGAGCTATAGATTTATTTTAAATCCATAAAAATTATCTCTTTAATAAGCCAAAGCTGTCAGAGTGAATGAAAGCATGCGGTGGTTATTGTCGAAGTCTTTGTATGTAGATTTTCCATATACATAAGATATTTCGAATTGGAAATGTTTTTTTATCTCAACTCCTGTACCAACAATTAAACCGAATCCATCACATTTTTTAAAAAATACTTGCACTTTTCAAAAGAATTTTATAATATGCTGTCCCTATGCGGGAGTAACTCAGTTGGTAGAGTCACAGCCTTCCAAGCAGTGACACATCTACCAAGCCTACGTTAAGTCTCGTAACTTCTTGTGTCACAGTCAAGTACGGTCAGGGGGGTTGCCTATTGTTCTGAATTCTGGTGTGAATGAGTCACAGACATTAGGAGTTCAGGGATGAATCAGCTCAAGAATTTGTACAAAGAAGTCGATAATCTTTATATGGGGAATAATTGGAATAAATATCTCGACTCTTTTCTTTTCGATTGTCGGGTACGCCGACTTACTGTGTCGACCATTAATGTTTATGCGGAGAGACTTCGGCATCTTGCACGTTATCTTGATGCACAAAAGATTGATATCGAAAACCTGACTAAGCAAGACCTCCAAGGCTACGTACTATCACTGCTTGGAACGGTCTCTGATGAGACTGTCAACGGTCGTCTGCGAGCTTATAAGCGTTTCTTTAACTATCTTGAAGAGGAGGAAATCTGGGAGGACAAACCAAATCCTACGAAGGGTCTTAAAAAAATCAGGTGTGAGAGAAAAGTAAAAAATATCGTTACACCTACAGAATATGAGATTGCCCTATCAATTCTCAACCGAAGGTCTTTTGAAGGCTATCGAAATTTTGCACTTTTACTTCTAGCTTGGGATGGAATGCTCCGCAGAGCGGAAATTGGTGGACTTACTACAGAACACGTTGATCTTAAAGCTGGCTTGGTTCGAGTCTACGGCAAGGGAAGAAAGTGGAGGGAAGTACCCATTGGAGCTAAAACTATCAAAGTTTTTCACCACTACTTAAATCGGTTTCGGACAGATATTACTGGTGACAAGTTTTTCTGTACTCGCGAGGGAAAGCCACTTTCGTATCGTCATATTTACCAAATTTTCGAGCGTACAGGTAAAAAGTGTGGGATAAAACTCGCACCGCTTCTTATCCGACATTCAGCGGCAACACACTACTTGAGGCTCGGAGGTAGTCCTGCTATCTTGAGTCGAATCATGGGACATACTAGTTTGGCTGTTACCTCCGTATATGTACATCTAATGCCAACTGATTTGGTGAATTCATATGAACAGTATAGCCCAGCGAATTCATTACACTTTTAATATCTATGACAAAAAGAGATAAAGCCATATAAAACCAATAATAAATATGGGTTTTATATGGCTTTTAGCTTTGTTCTGAAATTGGTATATAAACTCTACAAATTTTCAACTTATCTTTTTCTGTATCTCGCCTATCACTATTCTTTTATGAAATTTCGACATCAATATATAGTAATTAATTCTTATCATCAAATGATTTATAATTAACATAGGAGATGGTGTTATTTAAGCAGAATAATTGAATTAATTTTCATTCTATAATTGTACCTGATTTCATATAAGTAGCTTCTCCTCCTCCTATGTGTTGACCTGTTTCAGCATCAATTATATTTATAAAATAATTAGGGGACAAAATACTATACTCGTCATTATTTTCAATGTTTCCTCTTAATAGTATAGCCCAAACAGGTTTAGGTACCTTATTCATATTATTACTCCATAAAACATAAATTGCGATTATATCAATAGTTTTGACATATTGATGTCTTGCTAAATTATATGCTTCAAGAAAAGAAATTATTGGCATTTCACTTGGATTTCCATAAAATGAGCTACCAAAACTTAGGAATTCTTTTTCTATGGTTGCTTGATTCGGATCGGTATAAGGAGTATCGTTCATCTTTTTGATTCGAGAAGTTACTTTGATTGGAAGCTCAGAAGTAGAATCAATAAAAATTTTTAAATTTCTTGGATATTTATTTCCAATAAGAGTTTCTGATCTTGTCGAAAGTGAATGTATCTCATTTATTGTAATTTCCCAAATAGTTTTATTCTCATCTGTAGATAAACTAAAGGGAATTTTAGAATCTTTCAAGTTAGAGTAAATATCCTTTTTTATTGATAAAAAAATATCAGGTTTCAATGTGCTATCTATACCAAGATATTGAAATGCTAAAGATTTAACACTATCAATTAACTTTTCTTCTTTTGTGTCATTAGCTTCTATTGTACTATGAAGAAAAACAAAAATCCCTATAAACAAAATTATCAATCTTTTATTAAATTTTAACATAATTTAATTTCTCCTATCTTTTGACGTATTATAATCTATTTTTATCCCAAATCCAAAGCTCATTTTGAATATACTGAACACCCCATTGATCAGGATCGAGTGTAGCTGATTCTGCATTAAATTGAAGGTTAGCATCAACATAATCGTCATAACCTAAAACACTATATCCACAATTTGTAAATGATAGAGAATCTGCTTGTGTTCCTCCCATATCCGTTTCATATCCTTGAATCTCACCTGCCCACATAACATATCTAAATGCTGCACTATCTTTCCATAATGGATGAGAAAGCCCAAATAGTAGTATACTGTCATAATAAAACAACAAATCTCCATTGCTAGGTTCGAATTCTATTTCATATTGATGTTCGGCACCTTCAAGGGGTGGTGGTGGAGGATTTATGAGATCAGGCCTCATTATTCTAAAATCACCTTCATTTGGACCTTCTGTAACATACTCTGTATATTCAACATATAATTCTTTATAAGTGAACGATGAATCTTTTTCTCTTAAATGCTTATATCCTAATTGTAAATATTGACCTCCAACTTTATATTCTCTGTTTAAGCCAACCCATGCTCCACTCATTGCTTGTTTTGTAGAGTTATATTGTTCACCACATAGTGTTCCGTATCGAGTAGTTATTTTCGCTTTAACTTTATCTCCTACATAATCTTCTAAATCTTTTACAACTTGAGCTTTATACCTAGTCCTTGAATAATTACAACATTGAGAATACAAAGTTTGATAGTCGCCAAATGAACTTATTGTTAAATTATACGGTCCCCCAGCACCAAGAGCATAAGAAAAATCTCCCAAATAAGCCACATCTGAATAATTATATTTCAATACCCAAAATTCATATACTCCTTGTTGATCAAATACTAGTGGATCAAAATAAAATATACTGCTATAAACCTGTATGTTGGTATTAAGAGCAGAGGATTTAGGAGTACCATAGCTAATATAACTTTGACTATTCTTTTTCTTAAGTAACAGAATATAAAAATGTCCAGCAGAGTTATTTTCATTATCGTCAAAAGTGACTGCAAATGTTCTTTGACCACAATTATCATCGTTAACAATTAATGTATCGACTTTTATACCACCAGCACCAACATCTTCTATTTTTCCTTTATCTGAACAGGAGATTAATATTGTTGATAAGATTATAATTGAAAATATTTTCTTCATTTTAGCACCACCATCTTCTTTGTAGTTTTATACTCTCCTGCTGAGAATTTAGCGAAATAAATACCGGAAGCAACCCGGCTACCTGCATCATCCCAACTATTCCATTCAACACTATGTGATCCGGCTTCCATTTTTGAATTGATAAGAGTCTTTACTTTCTGTCCTAAAACATTAAATATTTCAAACTTCACATCAGTTGTTTTTGGCAGGTCAAACTCAAATACAGTTGAAGGGTTAAATGGGTTTGGGTAATTTTGAGATAAACTAAACTGATCAGGAATCATTGTGTTTTGATCCTCAGAGTTACTCCTAAGACTTTTGTATCTTCCTTTAAATTTTAAATAAAGAAGTCTTCTATAACCAGTTGCAATTGTATCTGCCGAAAATGTAAATTCTATTTCTTGATTAGGTTCTAAGGTAATTCGTTCAGATGTGGATTTATCAAGAATATTATTTACTTCTCCCTGATCAGAGTGAACAGCACTTGATAAATTCAGTTTTTGAGTTGTGGTATCAAAATATTCATATTCATAATATGGTAGGCTATTGAAATCAACCTTCGTTGTCCATTCCAGTTTAATTTTGAGAATCCCTTTATCATTGGTATAATCCGAAAGATTCACAATATTATTCACATTATTTCCTCTTGGGGGGATAGTATCTATTAAAATAAAATCACCAACGTTATTTTCAATATAAATATTATAAATGTTAGGAATAAAAGTATTTGAATCTACAACTAATTTTAATAAGTTTTTGTTTGGAGATGAGAGCAATAGACCTCCTCCAGGAGCAACATTTGTAGATTTAATTGCTGAGTATTTTGGGTCACCAAGTAAATATTCAACAATCATATACCCCGGTTTAGTAGAGTTAAAGCTCAAATCATCTTCTTTCTCAATATCTGCTAAAATATCTATACTGTCATTTGTAATAGCAGATATTGGAGCTATAATATTTGGACGTAAAACACCAAACTTTTGTTTAGAATCAAATATTATTGCTTCATCAGTAATTGGAATATCAACTGAATATAATTCAATTTGATCAAAGAAAGTAATTTCATTTTCAGTTTCGTTAATAATAAATTTGTATTCGTTACTCGATGTTAGGGTGGAGTTGAAAAGCGGATAATAATCAAATTTATCCTCTAATTTTGGATTGTAATATTCGGATTGAGGTAAAATATTATTTTCTAATAAATATTCATTCCCATTCCATGAATATAATTTAGGGCATGCCGGTGGAGGGGGACAATCTGGGGTACAAGGTGTTTTGCATAATGCACTATAGATATGGTGAGTATATGTAAAAGGTGATATAGTATCCCAAGTATATTCAGTACAAAATATTTTGTTTGTATCATAAGGTTCATCTGTTACCGAGATCTCAAACAGGATATAGTCACATTTAAGGGAACTACCACATCCAAGGGGGTAGCGAGGTATCTTAAAATAGACAGAATCATGATCGGTTATTGTATAAAATGCCGCAGTCAATGGTTGGGCTGATGTTGTGTCAATATATACCTTTGCTTTTCCACCACTTGAATAATAATCCAACATATAAGTGAGTGGAGCGTTATTGTAAGCATCACGAGCATAAATATTTGCTACCCACCATTTATCAGGATCATCATAAAGACAAAATGGAAGCATTTCTCCTGTTGGGTCATGTATTCTTACACTATCAATTACAAATTGAGGTCCTGGGTCTATATATCTTGCTATATAGATAGAATCAATTATTGTATTTGAAGCAACACCGGAATATATTGATTGTGATGTGATTTCATATCTATAATAACCGTCTTGAGCAGAATCTGCCAAATTATATGAATATGATCTTGTGAGAGGGAGTTCTAATGGATGGTAGCTGGAGTCAATTAAAATACCATTATAATATATTTTTATCCATCTTTTTGTAATACCTGTTTGGTACCATTCTAATTTTAACCAGTCTAAACCATAGTTTATTAATTTTGGCAGATAACTGGATTGATAACTTAAGATATCATTACCTAATTTATATTTTCTAATGCCTGACTGCTCACCAAAGCATTCAGTGACAATTGCCTCACCTAATCCTATAATAGGCACAAACCTTTCAAAAGAATCACTAATAACCTCTCCTTTAACGATATTAAACTTATTGGGGTAAAACAATTGATTATCACCAACTCCTTCGGAACCAAAAATTGCTATAAGTTTCCCTAAATGTCTTGAAAATTTATAAATTTTGCTATTACTTTGATCGACAATATAGACATATCCATATTCATCAACTGTAACTGAAGTCAAATAGGCATTAGTTGGAAATTGAAAAAAAGAACCATCATCTAACAGTGTTGATTCTGTAGACCTAAAAGTATTACTTATTCCAGAAGTTCTTCTAACTACAACTCTATTATTACCTGCATCAGTAATATAGATATAGTCTGTTTGGTAATTAGTGTTTATATCTCTGGCAAAGCAAATAGATGTTGGATTATTGAGTTGATCCACACCTGTCCCACTACTAAATAAAGAAGATTTAAAGGAACCATTTTCGTCGTAAAAATTGACTTTGCAATTTCCATTATCTAAAACTGCAACTATAACTGAATCGTATAAACTATTATCATTTGGGATGTAACCAACTGCTACATCAGAGACAAAATCAAAATTATCTGAAATAGTAAAATCATATAGTAAACCGGGAGTTGTAGTTCCATCAAAGTTAAATTCATAAGCCTGTACTCTGTTATTGTATCCATCAGCGATAAATACTTTATTCATGCCAAGATTGTCAATTCCTTGGGGAGTACGATATTCAAAGTTTCCAGCACCATATCTCCCGATGGATTTTATCCATGGATAATCATCAAAATTGTTACTATCAGATACTATCAACCTGTTCCAATTAGCATCTGTAACTAGTAGAATATTATGACCCATATTAAAATAGTCAGCATCAACATATCTATAAGAAAGAACCCCATAGGGTCTACTAAAAATAATATTATTGGACAATATCATACTTGTATTTTTATCAAAAACATTTAAATCGCCAGTACTTGAGCTTGAATAGAACACTTGACGATGAATTAGATTATCACTTTGATAATTGGTAATAGAAAGAGATTTTTGAATTGATGTTGTTGTTTTATTTTGAGGAAGTTTGTTTAATTCCTTGAATTTATCATCTTTAAAATTTTGTATTTCAAAAAGAATCTTTTGAATATTATAGATTTTTACAGAATTCTCTATAAAAGATAATTTAATTGATAATTCTTTTGAAAACTGATATTTTCTCACATGTAGCAAACACCTAACTCTTACCGTATATCCTGCTGATAACTTATTAATATTTAAGATATCGAGTTGAATTTCTGATTGTTTTATAAGGGGATTATCTGTTAGCGTATTTGTATTAAAATCTGTTAAAGAAACTGAATCCGATACAATTATTTTGTTTAGTTTTCCAATACTTTCAGCATTGGGGTTATTTAGAACATTTGTCAACGTGTATAAAGAAGTATATGTATTTTTCCAAATGACATCATACTCCTTTGAGTTTTTAAACTCATCAGCAAAAGAGATATTTTGAAAAATCAATAACATAAATAAAACTGATAGATATTTTACAGCATACTTTCTTAAAATTAACAATTTTTTCACCATAATGATTTTCCTTATACATTAGAAAATTTCTATTTTTCCCTCCTTTGGTCCGGCTGAAAGGTGAGAGTCACATTCCACCCGTCCCCGCCGAACCAAAAGAGAGCTACGCACACCCAACAAAAATTCTCGAAAGGAGCTGAGATGCGGTATTCTATCAAGCCCCCTTTTCCGCCCGGGCGGACTCAAGGTGACTTGTCTTATATCTTTTTTTGTATCGTCGATTCGCCTCCGCCTAACCGAACCGACGATTGTACTGTCAGGGAGGGGACCTGACAGCTTCATCTTATGTCTTTAGTAAATAAATGTCCTACGGCAAAACTATATTGCAATAGTTATGCCAAATGAGACAGAAGAGGCAATATTTCATGTAACTGCCTGAATGCGAACAGAATGCGATGGGAGGGGATAGTATTAGTTTTTGGAGTTATAAAAGAAA
>CALCCW010000130.1:0-12103 GCA_937900185.1 uncultured candidate division Zixibacteria bacterium
TTTTTTTAATGATACGGCGACCACCGAGATCTACACTCTTTCCCTACACGACGCTCTTCCGATCTGGGATTTGTTATCGGTTCTATCGGTGAACAATTTTCTTTAGCGGGCTATCAAAATGCTCTTTCAATTTCTATGGGTGTTTTGATTTTAATTATGGTATTAGTTCCAACCGGTTTTTTCAATAAATTATTTCCCTTTCAAATTTTTACAAAAGTTTCGACAAAAGTAAAACAATACTGGGGCATATTATTTAAAAACTCATCTATTACTTCTCTGTTTTTAATTGGAATTTTAAACGGGTTTCTCCCCTGCGGTTTTGTATACATTGCTTTGGCAGGTGCAGCCTCGACAGGTTCTATGATTACAGGTTCTTTGTATATGGCATTATTTGGAATGGGGACACTTCCAATTTTATTGGTACTCTCATTTGCAACCGGACTTATTACCGGCAAAGTAAAAAAGACATTTACAAAACTAATCCCTATCGGCGGTGTGGTTATCGCACTCTTAATTATTTTACGAGGTTTATCTTTGGGTATTCCTTATCTAAGTCCAAAAATCCATATCAATCAAACCGGAGGACAAAAAATCGAAAGCTGTCATCCTGTTGAAAGTAAGTAAAACATTATAATTCATGAATAACCTGTCTCGCATTTGGGATAATTATCTAATTTCATGGACTTTATCACGCTATTATATCTTTTTTGCCAAGAATTCTATTGCCAAAAGCATCCGTATATTATATAATTTTAGACATTATTGACTTAAACAACGTATAAATACGAAGATAAAAACGAAAACAAGAAGTTTGAAACTTTTTTTACAGGAGATTATAAATGTCAGATATCTTAGGAATCAGAGGATATGATTATATTGAGTTTTATGTCGGCTCTGCCAAAATGGTTGCATATTGGTATGCAAAAGCACTCGGCATGAACATCACCGGATACGCCGGACCTGAAACAGGAATTCGTGACCGCATTTCATATTATTTGACTAAAAATAATTTGAAATTTGTCATTACTTCACCGGTTCAGCCGGACTGTTATGAAGTCTTCCAATTTGTGAACCGTCATGGTGATGGTGTCAAACGTTGGTCGGTTGAAGTTGATAATGTCGAAAAAGCATTTACGTATGCCACCCAAAATGGTGCTATTTTAGTTGAACGACCACATAAACTTGAAGACCATAACGGCTATATTGAAGAGGCAGCGATTCGTTTATATGATGACACCGAGTTAGTTTATATCAACAAAGATAACTATAAACATATTTTCAAACCCGGTTTTTGTGAACCTCGCCAGAAAATAAATATCGAATGTGAAGAGACCGGTTTAATTGGCGTTGATCATATTGTCGGAAATGTTCGTGAAAATGAAATGAATATTTGGGCAAGTTATTTTAACAAAACTATGAACTTTGAAACTTTCGTAGATTTCAAAGCAGGTGATATTGGTACTAAATTCTCAGCTTTATTGTCAAAAGTTGTTCGCTCTGCTGATTCTAAGATTAAAAACCCAATCAACGAGCCTTATGAAGGTCTAAAAAAATCACAGATAGAAGAATATATAGAACAATATTATGGCTCCGGCGTACAGCATATTGCAATTGAATCAAATGATATTATTAAAACTATTTCTGCCCTGCGAAAAAATGGTGTTGAGTTTTTAGAAATTCCCTCAACTTATTATGACATGCTTCGCAAACGGGATGATTTGAATATCAAAGAAAACATTGACGACTTACAAAGAGAACATATTCTCTGTGATAAAGAAGCCGAAGGGTATCTTCTGCAGTTATTTACAAAACCAATCGGCGACCGTCCGACTTTTTTCTTTGAGTTTATTCAGCGAATAGATGGAGCCCAAGGGTTTGGAAAAGGTAATTTCCAATCGCTGTTTGAATCTATTGAACTTGATCAGAAGTTACGAGGCAACTTAGACAAAACAGCAGAAGAGTTAATGCCGCCATGTTAGACGATTTGTTGATAAAGTCTTTCAAAGCGTCGTCGGGAACCCTTTCCCGACGATTAAACAGTCAGGAATGGGTTCCTGACTGCTCCATTTGGACTTTTTTGACAAACACTAAAACGAAATAGAAGATAAAGGAACATAATTATGCCTTTTTATCATAAATTGGGTGAAATCCCGCGGGTGAAACATACAACTTTTTTTAAACCTGATGGTAAATCACTGTACCGCGAAGAACTTATTTCATCTAAGGGATTTTCCGGTATTTATTCAAATGTCTATCATCATCATTTACCGACTGCAGTAAAATCTGTCAAAGAGATTTCAATGTATAAAGAAACTTCCTGGGGAGAAGCACCGGTATTGTATTATCATTGCTTTTCCGCAAATAAAAAAACTGGCGGGAATTTTATTGAAAGTCGTGACGAATATTTTGTCAATCCAAGTTGTAAAATTTCCATTGCGTATATTACCAAAGATACTGATGATTTCTACCGCAACGCTTTAGGAGCCGAATATATTTTTGTTCATCACGGAAGCGGTGTTCTTCTTAGCCATTTTGGAGCAATTAAATACTCTGAAGGTGACCAATTAGTTATTCCACGTGCAACAACCTATCAGATGAAATTTGATAATTATGAAAATAATAAAATTCTTATAGTCGAGTCTGACACTGCTTATGAATTGCCAAATCATTATAAGAATGCATACGGACAAATGGAAGAACATGCTCCCTATTGTGAGCGTGATTTCCGTCCTCCTGAATTCACCGAACCAATCACTGATATTGGAGAATTCAGAATTATTGTCAAAGCAAAAGAAAGATATTTTGAACATATCGTCCCCAATCATCCTTTTGGTGTTGTCGGGTGGGACGGCTTTTTATATCCATATGCTTTTAACATCAAAGACTACCACCCCAAAGTAGGGCGAATTCATCTTCCCCCTCCGGTTCATCTCGCTTTTGTAACCGGCGGGTTTATAATTTGTAATTTTGTCCCAAGATTATATGATTTTCATGATTCTGCAATTCCGGCACCTTATTTTCATTCTAATATTGATTCTGATGAAGTTCTCTATTATGTTGAGGGTGACTTTATGTCTCGTAAAGGGATTCAGGAAGGGTCATTTACTCTTCATCCGGGCGGTCTGCCTCATGGACCTCAACCGGGAAGAACTGAAGACTCTGTTGGAGCAAAAGAGACAAACGAATGGGCAGTAATGATTGACACCTATGCCCCGCTTACTCCGACAACAAATGTGAAAGATACTATTGATAAGGACTACGCACAATCTTGGTTAGAATAAGAAAGTGCATGAAACAACATGATTAAAATACCTCAGTTTGTAAAAAACTTAAAACCGTATAAAGCGGGTAAACCGATTTCAGAACTTGCTCGTGAACAAAACATAACTAAAATTGTAAAGCTCGCATCAAATGAAAATCCTCTCGGTCCATCACCAAAAGCTGTTGAAGCTATCCAAAAAGCTTTGAGTGGTTTGAACCGTTACACCGATCCTTTATCGCATGATTTGGTTATGGCTATTGCCAACAAATATAATGTTCTTCCAAACCATGTGATTTGCGGTCATGGAACAGATTCACTGCTTGCATACATCGTTAACGCTTTTACAACTGAATCTGATGAGATATTGACATCGGAAGGAACATTTATCGGCATCTATGTTTCTATTCGTAAATACGGTCGTAAACTTGTTATGGTACCTCTTAAAGATTATTCTTTCGACCTTGACGCTATCTGTAGTGCCATTACCGATAAAACAGTCATGATATATCTTGCCAATCCAAACAACCCAACCGGTACTATGTTTGAACGGGATGAATTTGAAGAATTCATGGCTAAAGTTCCCAATCATATTATGGTTGTTTTAGATGAAGCATACACAACTTACGCTGATGATAACCCAAATTATCCTAATGGTGTCAGGTATGACTACGACAATATGGTCGTGACCCGTACCCTCTCAAAAGCTTATGGTTTAGGAGGACTTCGGGTAGGTTTTGCGGTTGGTCCTGATGAAGTTATCGAATCTCTTTATAAAGTAAAACTTCCTTTTGAGCCAAACCTCTTAGCACAGCAGGGAGCAATCGCCGCTTTAGATGATGATGAGTTCCTTTTGAAGACAAAAGAACTTAATAAAACCTCTCTTGCCATACTTAAAGATGGATTAGAAAAAATTGGAATTTCACAAGTTCCGACATCAGCAAATTTTATTTTATCACTCATGCCGACCGAGCAGTTTGCCAAAGAGTTAACAGATAAATGCATGAATAGAGGATTGATTTTACGTCATGTAAATACATTTGGAATCCCTACTGGAGTACGTATTAATTCCGGCACTATTGAAGAAACAGATTTTGCCTTAGAAATAATTGAGAAAGTATATAAAACTCTTTGTGAGAAACACAAAAAAACAGTTAAATGTTAAAAAGGATTTAAATATATGAAATTTGTTTCATTTATAAAAGACCAAAAAGTACGAGTCGGCTTATACATCAACGACAAAATATATGACTTAGCAGAAAATGGTAAAGCTATCGGTCAGCAAATCCCTTCATCTATGCTTGAATTACTGTGGCATGAAGAGTCCGGCATGGATGCTGCCCGTAAAATTGAAGATGCCATAAAATCTGACAAAACTGCTATAACTGCTGACAAAATAAGAATGCTTGCCCCTATTCCTAACCCTCCCTCTTGCAGAGATGCGTATGCTTTCCGTCAGCATGTTGCTACCGCCCGAAGAAACCGTGGTGTTGACATGATTCCCGAATTTGATATGTACCCAATATTTTATTTCACTAACCATAATGCTATTTATGGTGAAGGCGATATCTTAATCGAAGATGACCATTTACAAAAACTTGATTTTGAACTTGAGGCTGCTATTGTTGTCGGAAAACGTGGCAAAAATATCTCTTCAAAAAATGCCGACCAATATATCGCAGGTTATACTATCATGAACGATCTCTCTGCTCGGGTTTTGCAAATGGAAGAAATGAAACTCAATTTAGGACCTGCCAAAGGAAAAGATTTTGCTACTGTCATTGGTCCCCGGATGGTGACACCTGACGAATTAGATAAGTACAAAATTGAAACTGAATTTGGGAACAAGTATGATTTAACTATGAAAGCATTCCACAACGGCAAACAGATTTCAGAGGGTAATATGAAAGATATGAACTGGACCTTTGCCGAAATCTTAGAACGGGCATCTTACGGTACAGAAATTTACCCCGGAGACGTTATCGGGTCAGGTACTGTCGGAACCGGTTGTTATCTGGAGTTAAACGGTACTTGGACATTAGAAGCAAAAGCAAAAGGTGAAAAACACAACCCTGTTTGGCTTCAAAATGGTGATACCATTGAAATGACTATCGACGGCTTAGGAAAACTCTCAAACAAAATAGTTAAATCAACTGAAAGCAATTCTATTTTAGCCAAGAAGAAAAAGGCGTAAATCTCTTTATGACAGACAAAGGGAAAAAAACTTTTATATCAGTTAATCCTAAAGAAGCATCTTTGCAGGAAGTGCATAAACTTCTTTTGGGAGGCATCACTCCCCGCCCGATAGCTTTGGTCTCTACAATATCTGAAGATGGGATCAATAATCTTTCACCTTTTTCATTTTATAATGCTTTTGGTGCTAATCCTCCGATTGTTGTCTTTTCCCCTGCTCGCAGAGGACGTGACGGCAGCACTAAAGACACTCTGAATAATTTACAAAAGATAAAAGAATGTGTTGTACAGGCTGTCTCGTATGACATTGTGCAGCAGGTCAGTTTGGCATCAACTGAATACGACTCTCATACCGACGAATTTATCAAAAGCGGTTTGACACCGATTGATTCCGATATGGTACAGCCAAAACGGGTGGCAGAATCACCATTTCAAATGGAGTGCATTGTTCAGCAAATTATTCCATTGGGTGAAAATAATGGTTCAGGCAACTTGGTTATTTGTGAAGTTGTCAAAATTCATTTTGATGAATCAATAATGCACGATGGTGTCATTGAACCAAATCTCATTCGTCTTGTCGGCAGAAACTCTGCCAACTATTATTCAAAAGCGTTTGATACTGCTATTTTTGAAATCGAAAAACCAATATCAACAAAAGGAATAGGCATAGATAACCTTCCTGATTATATCAAACATTCAGAAATCTTGACAGGAAACAATTTAGGACAATTAGGGAATATTAAAACGTTACCAACAAAAGAAGAAATTTTAAAATTCATCGCATCGTATACAAAAACAAACTTTAATGATTCAGAAATAACAACAATTGTCAATAACTCAGATTTCCATATTGTGTATTCAGCAGGTCTTTCTCTATCAGAAAAAGATAAAAAAAACAGTAAACGAATTATTGAAATTGCTGCAAGAAATGCATTGGAACAAAATGATATTACTTTTGCCATACATGCCTTGATGTCTCTTGAGACAATTAACGGGAACTAAAAGTGCCGCAAGATTCTCAAAAATTACTCTGGACACCCTCAGAAAAACGTATTCAAAACTCAAACATCCACGCATTTATAAAATTCCTCTCAGAAAATCATAGATTATCATTTTCTAATTACCAAGAACTCTATTCATGGTCAATTGAAGATTCTTCTCTTTTTTGGGAATCTTTGTGGGAATTCACAAAGATTATATCATCACAGAAGTATTCATCGGTTTTACAAGGTGATACAATTCGTTCTGCTGTTTGGTTTGAAAATTCAAAATTAAATTTTGCTGAAAATCTTTTGCGACATAAAAACGAGAACAATGCAATAATTTTTCAAACAGAAAACAAAGAACCTATAACAATAACTTATAATGCATTATATAAAAAAGTCGCATCGGTAGCCTCTGCCTTAAAAAAAGCAGGTGTCAAAAAAAATGACCGTGTAGCAGCTTTTATTACAAACTCTCCCGAAACAATAATTGCTATGTTGGCGACTGCATCAATTGGGGCTGTGTGGTCATCATGCTCACCTGATTTTGGCTACCAAGGTGTCCTTGACAGATTCGGGCAGATTGCCCCAAAAATTCTTTTTGCTGTAAATGGATATAGTTATAACGGCAAAAAACATGAATCAAAAAAACTCCTTGAACATATTGCCGAATCAATTCCTGAAATTGAACAAATTATATCAATTGACTCAATCGAAACTAAAACCGCATCTTCACATTCAAAAATTATACAATGGGATAATTTCATTGATACCTCTGCTGCAGATATTATATTTGAGCAGCTTCCCTTTGATCATCCTCTGTATATTATGTATTCATCGGGTACAACCGGCAAACCCAAATGTATCGTACATGGAGCCGGAGGTACCCTGCTGCAGCATCTCAAAGAATTAATTTTACATACAGATTTAAAAGAAAAAGATGTTATAACATATTTCACTACCTGCGGGTGGATGATGTGGAACTGGCTGGTTTCATCGTTAGCAGTCGGAGCAACAATTTATTTATATGACGGCTCCCCGTCTTACCCTAATTTATCCGTACTCTTTAATGCCATTGAAAGACATAAGATAAACATATTCGGCACATCACCTAAATTTCTTTCAGCATGTGAAGCGAGACGTGTCAAACCAATTCAAAAAAATAGTTTAAAATCTCTTCAAACGATTCTTTCAACAGGAGCCCCACTCTCACATCAAAATTTTGAATATGTGTATAAAAATATTATACAAAATGTACAATTATCTTCTATATCAGGAGGCACAGATATTATCTCCTGTTTCATGCTTGGCTGTCCAACTCTTCCGGTATATTCGGGTGAATTACAATGCCGAGGTTTAGGCATGAAAGTTGAAACATACGATGAAAATAATCAACCAGTCATCGGGCAAATTGGTGAGTTGGTATGTACCGCACCTTTTCCCTCACGTCCTATATATTTTTGGAACGATGAAGACGGTCAAAAATACAAAGAAGCATATTTTAAAAAGTCAGAATCATTTTGGCAGCACGGCGACTATATCGAAATTAACAAACAAGGCGGAGCTGTCATACATGGTCGCTCCGATGCGACTTTAAACTCGGGAGGTGTTCGAATAGGTACCGCAGAAATTTACGGACCTGTTGAAGCACTCGATGAGATTGAAGATTCAATTGTTATAGGTAAAAAGATAGGTAATGACACGCAAATAATCTTATTTGTGGTTCTCTCTGAAAATATTTCATTAACAGATGAGTTAAAACTAAAAATTAAAGATACCTTAAAAACAAACCGTTCTCCCCGCCATGTTCCATATAAAATTTTTCAAGTAACTGACATACCAAGAACAATCAGCGGTAAAAAAGTTGAACTTGCCGTTACTAAAATTATGCATAGTGAAGAAGTTAGTAACAAAGATGCTCTTGCCAACCCAAAATCATTAGAACAGTACAAATCTATTTTCTTATAAAGAAAAGATTGCTTTTTCAGTTAATTTATGAGTATATTAGATATTATAGATTTATTTTGTTTAATATAGCGTAGAATCATTGGAGTATATACATGAACGGCAATCAATCTTCACCAAATAAATATTTGGAAACTTCCGGTGAATCAGACTTTTTTATAAAGTTACAGAAAAATCCGGCAATACAAAAACTTCCGAAACATCTCAGACAATTTATTGTCGATCAAAACTATGCCGCCTATACTCCTATTGATCATTCTGTCTGGCGTTATGTGCTACGTCAGAACTATCGTTTTTTAATTGAACATGCCCATGAAATTTATTTTGAAGGTCTTGAAAAAACAGGTCTCAAATTAGTGAGTATCCCTTCTATTGAAGAGATGAATGACATTTTATCAAAAATAGGATGGGGTGCTGTTTCGGTTGACGGATTTATTCCGCCTGCTGCATTTATGGAATTTCAGCAGTATAGAGTATTGGTTATTGCAGCCGATATGCGTCAGATAAATCATATTGAATATACCCCCAGTCCTGACATCATTCACGAGGCTGCCGGTCATGCTCCGGTTATTGCTGATCCCGAATACGCCGAATACTTACGACGTTTTGGTGAAATTGGTGCCAAAGCGATGTCATCCAAAAAAGATTTTGAGCTATACGAAGCTATTCGCAAACTTTCGATTTTAAAAGAAACTCCGGGGGCATCTCAAGATGAAATATCTGTTTTGGAAAAAGATGTACTCTCTAAACAAGAGAATCTTGGCGAACCGTCTGAGATGGCAAGGCTGACCCGTTTACACTGGTGGACTGTTGAGTATGGTCTTGTAGGAACATTGGACGCTCCAAAAATTTATGGAGCCGGAATATTATCTTCTATCGGGGAAGCATCGACTTGCTTATCTGATGATGTAAAAAAAATAAAATATGATTTATCAGCACAAAATTATGCTTTTGATATTACCACAAAACAACCGCATCTATTTGTAACCGATAATTTTACAACTTTAATTGATATATTAGAACAATTTGCCGACCAGATGGCTTTTCGTGTTGGAGGACTGCAAGGAATCAGACAAGCTATTGAATCAGAAAACACTTCGACACTTGTCTTTAGTTCCGCTATACAGGTCTCCGGAATCTGTACTAATGTTATTACAGATAATTCAAACAAACCGATATTTTTAAAAACAACAGGTAAGACTAATCTTGCTGTTGAAAATAAAGAACTTGATGGTCATTCAATAGACTATCACAAAGATGGGTTCAGTTCTCCTATTGGCAATCTTTTAGGAAGCTCAAAACCGTTTGAAGATTTTGACAAAGATGATTTGAATAATTTTAAGATAATAGTTGGTAATAAAACTACACTTGAATTTGAATCAGGCATTGTTGTCAAAGGTCTCTGCTCACAAATAAAACTGTATAACAGCAAACTAATTCTTATCACGTTTAAAGACTGCACTGTTACATATAACAATGAGATTTTATTTGAGCCATCATGGGGAACCTATGACATGGCAGTTGGTTCAAAAATCATCTCTATTTTTTCAGGAGCAGCCGACAAAAATGCATATGAACAACCGACAGCAATCTCTAAAACTCGTGTAAACAAAGTGACATACACAGATAAAGACAAAGAACTTCATAAACTATATCAAAACATTAGAGATTATAGAGAAGGTAAAAAAGATATATTGGTGCTAAAAGATGTATGGCAGTCGCTTAAAAGTGAACATAAGTCCGATTGGCTTTTAGCTGTTGAAATACTTGAAATTGTTATTTCAGAAAAGACCCTGTCAGACTTAGAATCAGATATTCGCTCTTATTTGGAGAAAAAAGTAAGCGACACTCCCAATTTACAAAAACTTATTATTGATGGAATTAACTTAGCAGACAATCCGCTTAAAAATCGTGTAAATTCCGCATTGTAATATCTTCAACAACCGTTCCGCTCGGTTGAGCAACGGCAGCAAAAAGCAAATTAGCGACAGATTCGGGTTTCATCATTGCATCCAAATCCTGCTCTCCGGAGACTGTATTCCAAATATCGGTTGCCACCGCCCCCGGATATATATTTATCACCCGAATATCTTTTGCACGAAGCTCTTCCCGAACAGATTTTGTAAAACCATCTAAAGCAAACTTACTCATGCAGTAACTGCTCCAATTTGGAAACCCGTCTTTTGATGCTACCGATGCGATATTCACGATAGACGAACCTTTAGGCATTATTGTATGTAATTTTTGGATAAGTAAAAACGGAGCAGTTACATTAATATCAAATGTTCGCTGCCAATTTTCGAGTGTCAACTCTTCAAGGGGGGCAACAACTGCAATCCCGGCATTGTTAATTAGTATATCAAGCCGAGAGATATCTAAGTTTTTGATAAGCGTTACAACATTTTGAGGTTTTGATAAATCAGTTTCAACAACAACAGCTTCTCCCCCGTTTTTATTTACAAATTCTGCTGTTTCCTTAAGTTTAGCCTTATTACGCCCTGTGAGAATAATCTTGTTTCCCAAAGCAAATTTTTCAGCTATTGCTCTGCCAATTCCACGGCTGGCACCGGTCACCAATATTGTTTTCATTCTTATCTTTCTTTAATATCTTTATGAATAGTAAATTTGTTGTTGGCAGTTTCCCATAAAGAAAGCCTACTGAGATTTTCTCCATACATAACTTTTAGTTTATCCCAAAGAACTAAACATATATTTTCACCGGTAGGAATAATATCTTTGAAATCTTCTGTTTCTAAATTCAGATGTTTATAATTCCAATAATGCAGCAATTGCTCAAGTTGGGTCAGCACAATTGCTAAGTCAAAAACAGTGCCGGTATTACTGTTATATTCGCCTTCTAAAAGCATTTCGACAGTATATGTATGTCCATGACCGGCAATATTATTGCATTTTCCATAAATTTCTTCATTAACAGATTCAGTTAATTTTGACGAGTGTAATCTATGTGCAGCATAAAATTTAGTTTTCACTCCCATAAACATTCTGTCATCTTTAGTATATTCAATAAAGAAATAATCATTTTCATGTAAACAAATTCTGTCAAGAGGAAGCTCTTTACACAGTTCAGAGAAAAAATGTTTTGCCAAAGATTCCGTTGTCAAAGGCTTTCCCTGCAACTCTTCTAAATCAGTTGTAAGATTGCGATGGTCATACTTTCTATAAAACTTATTCAATAACGGTTGTACTTTAGAGTTTTCAACAAGTAGATTACTCTTTGAGTCCGGTTCTCCACGAAAGGTCATACGGAGATTATAATGATGTCCATGTCCTGATTTGCGGGCAGATACGCCAAACAGTTTTTTATTTTCCGTTTCGGACAAATGAGGTGAATATGTTCTTCTGGCAGCACAAAAACCGAGATGATAACTTCGCTCAACAATACCATTTACATAAGCGGTTGCTTCCCATTCGTTATCCTCACAAATATTACAGACAACCAATTGTGCCGATTCTTTTTCAAAAAGTGGAGATACATCCTTAAGCAGTTCACTTGCTATCTTTTCAAATGTCGGCACTTCTGTATCAAATGGTTTTATATCAATATTTAGAAATTTATGATCATAGATCGGAAGAGCACACGTCTGAACTCCAGTCACACTGATATATCTCGTATGCCGTCTTCTGCTTGAAAAAAAAAAAAAACAAGCACTGTGATATATCAACTTCAAACACAAACTATGTT
>CALCCW010000131.1:0-42145 GCA_937900185.1 uncultured candidate division Zixibacteria bacterium
ACCGAGATCTACCCTCTTTCCCTACACGACGCTCTTACGATCTAAGAAATCTACTGACAGGTTACAAAAAACAATTTTTTCTATAAGCACGTCAAAGGATACAACTCTTTCGCTTTGGCTCACGCTTGATAATACAGAAAAAGTACCGATTAAACTGTCTGAAGAATCAATACGAAGACGTAAAAAAGTAGATGCGGTTCATTTTCTAATTAATAAACACGATTCTACTTTTTCTCAGCAAGTCATTGATTCGCTCAAAAATAGAGGTGCTGAGATTCGACATGTTTTATATTGGTTTGATGCTGTTACGGTGAATCTTCCTGTCAGCAAATTGTCAGCACTAGAGTCGTTATCTTTTGTGAAAGAAATTGATATCGTTCAAAAGTACAAATCTCAGCATAAGTTTCAAGCTACAGAATTAGGCAAATTAAAAACAATACAACAAAAAGCATTATCGCTTCCGTATGGGTTTTCACAATTGCAGAACACCTATATCAAGGCGGATAAATTACATACCGCCGGATTATCAGGGAGGGGTGTACGGATTGCTATGTTCGACACCGGTTTTAATACAGCACACCATGCTTTTGACTCTGCCAATATTGTCAGTACTTACAATTTTATCGATAATATTGTAGATGTAACCCAAGATGACTGCATTGGCAGCCTATCGCAGGCTTCCCATGGTACAAGAACATTTGGAATTATTGGCGGATATGTAGCTGATACATTAATTGGGGTTGCGTATAATGCTGAATTTCTTTTGGCTAAAACAGAAATATCATGTGGAGGGGTTGAAATATATCAGGAAGAAGATAACTGGATTGCCGCCGCCCAGTGGGCTGATATTTTGGGGGCTGATATTATCAGCTCATCACTTGGATATATTACTTTTCAGGATTCAGCCGGGTATACATTTGAAGATTTAGATGGTGATATTCCGCGTATAACACAAGCCGCTGATTTTGCCGCATCAAAAAATATTTTAGTAGTAAATTCCGCAGGGAATGAACGAGGAAATACATGGAATCATATCATAACACCCGCTGACGGCGATTCTGTTATCGCGGTTGGAGCGACTAATCCCGACTCAAGTTTGGCAAGTTTTTCATCACCGGGTCCAACAGCTGATGGAAGAATTAAACCTGATATTGTCACATTGGGAACTTCAGTTGTAACAGCATATTACACCGGAGGATTTACTGCAAACGCAAGTGGTACTTCATTTTCAGCACCTTTGGTAGCCGGGGGAGCAGCATTAGCATTAGAACATGATTCGACTCTTACTGCCGATGAGTTGAGAGAACTAATCAAACGTTCGGGCGACCGTTTTGATAACCCGAATAATGATTTTGGATATGGCTTGTTTGATGCTGTTAAAACTGCCGATATTATTCATTTTATCACTCCCAATAAATTTACTGTACCTGATAATAATTCACATCAATTTTTGATAGAAACCGGTGGACGTTCTGATATTGTACCTGTCATATCTATTTTAGATACAATTCCCGGGGTTTCGTTTTTTGATAATCAAGATGGTACAGCATTGATTGAAATTACCCAAACTGCCGGTTCAAAACCAATACAAAATATCAGACTGACGGCGGATGTTGGTTATTTTGCTGATACCACAGAATTTATCATACTTTTTCAGAATTTATTGAGCAGCAGTTTGATTGTTGGTCCAAATCCTTGTTCAGATTTTACCAATATTTATTTTTATGATCCTGAAAATTTCGAATCGTTGGTAATTTATTCGATTTCAGGGGAAAAAATATGGGAAGCGTTCAATAATTATTCCATTGATGCCGATAGAGTTAGAATAGAAGCAAGATGGAATTGCGACAACCAATCAGGTGCGGTTGTTGCCGATGGTGTTTATCTGATTGTAGTAACATCAGGAGGAAAGCAGTTTCATCAAAATGTTTTAAAGATTGAATGAACGAGGTCACAAAAAATGCCGCATACAAAACAAGGATTATCACGTTGTGCGGTGTGCAAAATAGATCTCAAAGGTAAATTTGTTTTTATCGACGAACAAATAGAACAACTGCTTAAAGAATCCAAAGAAAATTTATTCGGTAAACCACTCCATGATTTTTTAGATGAGAACTCGGCAGCTCTCTTAGATACTATCCTTAATGTCAGAAATAATTACGAAACATTTTATGATACGACCACTCTAAATTTTATCAATAAAGAGAATCAGCTGTTTTGTTTAAAAGTTGTAACTACCCTTAATTTTATCGCCGGCAATCCGGTAAATTTTCAACTTATAATTGATTGTGAAAATAGTATATCTCAACCGATTCAATCGTACAGCGTAGATGAAAAAGAGATGCTTGATATTGTTTCAACGTTAGATGCTGAAACATTATCAGACACTCATCTTCTCATAAAGTTTTTTCATAATCTTTCCAAAGCTGACAGCAGTGCGATGTATTTTGTCAATGAAAATCAGTTGGAGTTAGTGACCACATCAGAAACATCTGACTTGGAAAATATTATTGAGAGAACCTTAACAGAGACAAGTCAAATTCATTTTGATTATGCCGAATCCGGCAATGTGTATTCGTTCCTCAATGAAAAAGATGTTAGTACTGCTATTGAAACATACAAAAAAGCACCAAATGAATTTCTCATGTCTCTCCATCTTGCCAATGATGTCAGTTGTTTGTTACGGATGAATTATCCCATAGATTATAAAATTTCTCAACTTGAAAAAATATTTAGACAGCTTTTACTTGCTGTCTCAGTTGTAGAAAAAATATTATCATTGCAAAATGATCTTACACCTGTAGAAGATTCAGTAGATATCAAATTTACGATTGGGTTTCTTGAGTCAATAAAAATACCGGCTTTTTTAACAAATTCCGAAGGTGATATTATAGGGTATAACCCTTCTATGAAATTATATTTTTCAGAGAAACAATTAAACGGAAGTTATTTTGGTATTTTTAAATCACTGATAAAATATAACAGAAAATCTCTTATTGATTTAATCGCCGACCATGTTAATTCACCGTATAACCCATCTCAACCAACAGAAAAACAGTTTAATCTGTTTTTAAATAAGTCAGTGATGAAAAAACTAACTATTCTCAAAATTGGCGATAAAGAAACAGATAGATCAGCCTGTTTTGTTCTTGTCCCCAAATAGCATTTTTAGAGCATCGTTAAAGCCGTGTCTTATAGGTAGTTAGCCTCTGACGTTGAGAATGCTCTTTGTGTGCCGATATTACATATAGATTACCTAATACTGTTTTAGGAAAATTATGGAATTCAAAAAAATAAACATTCTTATTTTTGTCAAAAATAAGTATCACGAACTGCTGCTCACGAAAGAGATTCAGTCTTGTCTCAGCGGTAGTAATGTTATTTCAGTTCAATCAAAATTTGAAGCAATCAGGGTCATGTCAACAGAGTTGGTGAGAGCTCTTGTCGTAGATATAAAAACAGGTGTACCAGAAGAGCTTTGTAATGTTCATCAGATACATTTATCTCGACCTGAAATACCAATTGTGGCTGTTGTTGATGATAATTCGGAAAAATTCTTAAAGAAAATACTTGAGATAGGGGTTACAGAAATTCTCCAAAAGGATGAAACCTTTTATGTGGTTGTTCCCAAACTTATTAAAAGTCTTATAACGCAAGAAACTTTTTCTCACCAAACAACATCAGTTGACCGCCGTATGCAGCAATCAGAACATCTTAAAGTAACATCACAAACTTTAGCACATGAGATTAATAATCCGCTTATGACAATTTTAGGTTTAACAGAACTTATCTTAGATAATTCGTTTCAGTACGATATCGATTTAATCGACAAAATTAAAGTCATTCAATTATCTGCTCTTCGTATTCAAAATAGTACTCATCGTATGACACACATAATATCACCTGTTTATCAAAAAACTCCTTATGGGATGATGATAAACCCCCAAAAATCACGTATTTACCGTAAATCAAAGGTTAAATTGCTCAAAACCGAATAATTTGTTGACAAACCGCTGTTTATTTCTATTTTTCAGCCTATTAATTGAGGATATAAATATATGAATTCGATGACCGGATTTGGCAAAGCTGAAGTAAAAACAAAATTAGGTAAAATCAGAGTTGAAATATCTTCTGTGAACAACAGATATCTTGAAATAACTCCAAGAGCTCCAAGATCATTTTTTGGATTTGACCCCAAAATTAAAGAAGTTATCGCAAAAATGTTAAACAGGGGTAAAGTAAATCTGTTTATAAGTTTTGAAGATAATATTGAAAGTTTTTCAAATAGTTATATAAATAAAAAACTTTCAAAGATTATATTTTCTGACTTGTCAAAGTTAAAAAAAGAATTAAAAATCAAAGAAGAAATTACAATTCACGATCTTCTTTTGATTCCCGAAGTAACCAAGCCGGAAACGGTATCATTTGATGAAAAAGCATTATGGGTTTCTTTAGAAAAAACCCTTCGGAAAGCATTAACAGAATTAATGGTGATGCGGAAAAAAGAGGGTGATGAAATAAAAAAAGACATGAAGAAACGACTCAAAGCTCTTTTAACAAGTACAAAAGAGGTCGAGAAACTCTCCGTTGAGTGTGTAACTAAACGACGTGATAAAATAACCGAAAAACTCAAAGATATTTTAAACAACTCTAATGAATATTCAGTTCGCATTGAAGAAGAGATAGCAATTTTAGCCGAACGTACTGATATAGCCGAAGAGTGTATCCGTATTTATTCGCATTTGAAGCAATACAAAGCAGCTTTAGAAGAAAAAAATCCGATCGGTAAAAAACTGAATTTTATACTGCAAGAGCTTAATCGTGAAGTAAATACCATAGCCTCAAAATGTTCTGATATTTCTATCTCGTCAACCACTATTCAAATGAAGGAAGAGATAGAAAAACTGCGCGAACAAGTTCAGAATATTGAATAAGGGATGAATGATATTAAAGGAAAAATTGTTATTATATCATCACCTTCAGGAGGCGGCAAAACATCTATCTGCCGAGAACTATTGTCTGATTTACGAGTGAAAGAAGGATGGCAATTTTCAATTTCTGATACAACTCGTCAGATGAGACAAGGTGAAAAAGACGGACGAGAGTATAATTTTATTACAGAAGATGAATTCGAAAAAAAAATAGCAGCTAATTATTATGCTGAACATTTTAAAGTTCATTTATATAATTATGGAACTCCTCGTGAACCTTTGGAAGCAGTATTGAAAAATGGCGGAGTCATGCTTTTGGATGTTGACGTGCAGGGGGCTGAGAGATTAAAAGCTGAATATCCAGAAGCGGTCACTATTTTTATTCTCCCACCGTCGGAAGAGGAACTTCAGAAAAGATTGATTCAGAGAGGTACCGAAACAGAAGAACAATTGGCAGTGAGGTTTGAAAATGCCAAAGAAGAGATGAAATTACATAAAATGTTTGACCATACTGTTGTAAACAATGAACTAAAGACTGCTGTGGAAGAAGTATTAGCAATAATACAGAATCACAGCGTTGAATCTGCCCAATGAGTGTGGAACAAATTAAGAAAATAGGCGTTAAAAAAAATAAAATATTGGAGGCATTATGCATTCCCTTTCGATTGAAGAGTTTGAAAATTTTGGATTAAACCGTTATGAAGCTATTATTATAGCGTCAAAACAGGCTCGTTATCTTAATAATGTTCGCTTGAAAACATTAGAAAAGATGGAAGAGAACCCGGATTTAGAGATTGAATCACGTAAGATGACAATGTGTGCTTTACGGGATTTATTAGCAGGTAAAGTGAAGTTCACTCGCCCTGATTCAATATAACACAACGAGTAGATTTATCTGCGAAGAATTATAAGGAAAAGTATGGCAAAAAATCTTCTTATTGTTGAGTCCCCAGCAAAGACAAAAACTCTTGCTCGCTTTTTGGGTAAAGATTTTGATATTAAAGCGACTATTGGACATTTAATGGATTTGCCAAAATCCAAACTCGGGGTTGACCCTGATAATGATTTTAAAATAGATTATACAACTATTAAAGGTAAAGAAAAGATTCTCGCTGAATTAAAAAAGGCAGCCAAAAAAGCTGATAAAGTGTTTCTGGCACCCGATCCCGATCGAGAAGGGGAAGCCATAGCGTGGCATGTTGCCACTGCTATTAAAGGTACCAAGGCAGAGATTGTGCGGGTGACATTTAATGAAATCACAAAATCAGCGGTAACAGAAGCTATAAATAATCCACGTACAATTAATATGAATTTGGTTAACTCCCAGCAGGCACGAAGAGTTCTCGACCGTATTGTAGGTTATAAAGTTTCCCCATTTCTATGGAAAACAGTCGCCCGTAATCTTTCAGCCGGTAGAGTACAATCAGTTGCACTCCGTCTTATTTGTGAAAGAGAAGCAGCGGTGTTGGCATTTAAGTCGCAGGAATATTGGCAGATTGCTGCAAATCTTGAAACAGAAAAAAATGAAAAATTTGTAGCAAAACTTGTACGAATTAAAAATAAGTCACTTGCAAGTCCAAATGAAAAAGGTGCTACAAAAACTTTTATCAAATCAGAAGCAGATGTAAAAAAACATATTACCGCAATAAAAAAAGAAAATTTTATTGTTTCTGAAATTAAAGAATCCACAAAAACAAAAAAATCAACAGCACCGTTTATTACTTCTACGCTTCAGCAGGAAGCTGCCAAAAAATTTGGTTTTACTGCCAAAGTAACCATGTCGATTGCTCAGCAGCTTTATGAAGGTATTGAATTAGGCAGCGAAGGGCAGGTTGGTTTAATTACCTACATGCGTACTGACTCAACCCGTATTTCAAATGAAGCTATGTCAAATGTACGGAATTATATCAATTATGAATTTGGTGCTGAGTATCTTCCGAACAAGCCAATTCTTTATGGTAAGAAAAAATCCGCTCAAGATGCTCATGAAGCTATCCGTCCGTCATATATAGAACATTCTCCTGATGCATTAAAGAAAAAACTGACACCTCGTCAGCTTAAACTATATACGTTGATTTGGAATCGTTTTGTTGCCTCACAAATGAATCCGGCAAAATATAAAATTACATCGGTGGCTATTGAAGCAGGGGATTATCTTTTCAGGGTATCCTCGCAAAAAATTACATTTGACGGTTTTCTCAAAGTGTATCATGTCGAAAAAGAGGAAGATGAAACCGCAAATGGTGATGATGTTTCCAAACTTCCAAAACTGACAAAAGACCAAAAATTAGACTTAAAAAAATTAGATAAGACCCAGTCGTTCACCAAACCCCCCGCACGTTTTTCAGAAGCTATGCTTGTGAAAGAACTTGAAGCGGAGGGGATTGGACGACCATCAACTTATGCTTCTATTATTTCGACCTTAAAAGACCGTAAATATGTTGAAATAAATGAACGGCGGTTACATCCGACAGAACTTGGTACCACAGTCAGTAAAATTTTGGTGGAGAATTTCCCAAATATTATCAATGTAAAATTCACTGCCGAAATGGAAAAAGACCTTGATTTAATTGAAGACGGTACTGATGAGTGGAAAAAAGTTTTAAGTGATTTTTATACTCCTTTTATAAAGACAATTGACGGGTTAAAAGGAAAAGAAAAAGAAATCAAAGCATCAATGGAAGAGAAGACTGACCAAAAATGTGAAAAATGCGGTTCTTATATGATTATCAAATGGGGTCGTAATGGTCGTTTCTTGGCGTGTTCATCGTATCCTGAATGTAAATCAACAAAACCGTTACCGGAAGAAGAAGCCCGTTCCAAAACAGACCAAAAATGTGAAAAATGTGGATCTGACATGGTAATTAAAACCGGTCGATTCGGCAGGTTTTTAGCCTGTTCAGGGTACCCTGACTGCAAAAACACAAAACCTGTTACACTTGGTATTAAATGTCCCAAAGAGGGCTGTACCGGTGAATTGGTAGAAAAACAGACCAAAGGACGAAGGCTATTCTATGGCTGTTCAAAATATCCAAAATGTGATTTCGCAAGTTGGGATATGCCTGTCAAGCAAGTATGTCCGGCATGTAAACATCCGTTTATGGTATTAAAAATTACAAAAGCAAAAGGTGAATTCTATCGCTGTCCCGAATGTAAGCATGAGATGACACCCCCGCAGGCTGAAGAGGCTGTATCTTCAAAATAGATATTAAAACCGGGTGTATGCTCGGTTTTTTTATTTCTAAATTTATTGATTAAAAACTTTGTTTTAAATATGTTATATCTATGATAGAAAAATTGTTTGAAAGGTTTATTAAAGACATAAAAGAACAGAAGTCATATTCTGTGAATACTATTACAGCATACACCAGAGACCTTGCTCCTTGGGTGCAGTTTTTGAAAAAGAAACATACTGAATTGCCTAACGGTAAAAAAAACGACCCATTGTATTTGAGACTGTATCTGCATGAGCGTATAGAAGTAAAAATTTCAAACCGTTCACTTGCTCGGTTTTTATCGGTGCTGTCATCATTTCAGCAATTTCTCTCTCGTTCAGATGCGTATCAAGAATATCTTTTTAAACTTCCCAAGATGAAATTCAGTTCTAAAATTCCTGACTTTATCCCGATGGGGGAGATTCATAAACTGTTTGATACTGATAAAAAATTTAAACAATCCGAGAAATATTATTTTCATCGTGATTATATTATGGTCTCTTTATTATATGCTACCGGTATGCGACGAGAAGAACTTGCCAATATTAAACTTACAGATATTGACTTTTCCGTACACACAATTACTGTGTTAGGTAAAGGTAATAAAGTTCGGGTAGTTCCCACTGGGGAAAAATCTTTTGAAGAGTTGGTCAATTATTTGTCAATCAGGGAAGAATATCTTGAAAAAAAAATGACAAAGTCGCCATATCTTCTTTTAAATAAATTTGGTAAACCACTAACTGTTCGTTCTGTAAATAGAATTGTAAAAAAGTTTGCCCAAAAAGAAGGAATGGATTTTACTCCCCACACGCTCAGACATTCATTTGCAACGCATCTTTTAGAAAACGGTGCGGATTTACTTTTGATAAAAGAAATATTAGGACACGCCTCACTTTCAACTACGCAAAAATATACCCACGTAACAGCTGAGGCAATGAAAAAAGTGTATAACCAAGCACATCCCCGTTCGGGTGTGAAAAAATAATGAGGTTTTAATGAAAACAACCAAAGCAACGACAATTGTTGGTTTGATACATAAAGGGAAAGCTGCTTTTGCCGGTGATGGGCAGGTAACCTATGGTGAGACAGTTTTAAAATCAACTGCCAAAAAAATCCGTACGATGTACGACGGTAAAATTCTCACAGGGTTTGCCGGAACTGCTGCCGACGCATTGGCATTGTATGAACTGCTTGAAAAAAAAATTGAAGCGTTTGAGGGGAACCTTCCCAAAGCAGCGGTTGAACTTGCCAAAGAATGGCGTACTGACAGGTCTCTTCAAAAACTCGAGGCTGTTATCGGAGTCACTGACGGAAAACATATCTTATTGGTTAGCGGAACCGGCGATGTGATAGAACCGGATGACGGCATAATCGGTATCGGTTCGGGCGGAGAGTTTGCCCTTGCTGCTGCCAGAGCATTGATTATTGCCAATCCAAAAATGACTGCTGAGAAAATTGCTAAAACCGCACTTGAAGTTGCCGCCGGTATTTGTATTTACACAAACAATAACATAACTGTGGAAAGTCTTAAATGAATAAAAATTATTTGATGCCTAAAGAGATAGTTGCCCACTTGGATAAATATATTATAGGACAAGAAGATGCTAAAAAATCGGTAGCGATTGCTTTACGAAACAGATGGAGACGGCAAAATGCACCGGAGAATATCCGCAAAGAAATTATGCCGAACAATATTATCATGATGGGTCCTACCGGGGTTGGGAAAACAGAAATAGCCAGACGGCTTGCTGGTTTAGCTGCAGCACCTTTTGTAAAAGTGGAAGCATCCAAATTTACTGAAGTCGGTTATGTCGGACGGGATGTTGAAGCAATGATACGAGACTTAACAGACATTTCTGTCAATATGGTAAAAAAAGAGATGTCTGATGAAAAAGGGAAAATAGCAAAAACAAATACTCAAGAACGACTGCTTGATTTATTGTTAATGCCAACTCCGATGAAACAACCCAAAAAAGATGACAAAGATTTAGGGAAATTACCGGAATCATTTGCCCGTACAAGAGAAAAATTTAGAAAACAGCTTGAAGATGGAAAACTCGAAAAGAGAGAGATAGAAATCAGCACTACTCAAAATCAAAGTCCCGTTGTTGAGATATTTTCCCCGATGGGGATGGAAGAACTTGGTGTGAATTTCCAAGAAATGTTCTCAGAAATTATGCCTAAAAAAACTAAACTGAGAAAAGTAACTGTTAAAGAAGCTCGGAAAATTCTTTTTAATGAAGAACTGCAGAAATTAATTAATATGGATGATGTTATTTCCGAGGCGATGTACCGCATGCAGGAGTCCGGTATTGTCTTTATTGATGAGATTGATAAAATCGTAGGCGATGCATCCAAAACAGGTCCTGATGTAAGCCGTGAGGGTGTCCAGCGTGATATCTTACCGATAGTTGAGGGCTGTTCTGTCTCTACTAAATATGGTATGGTACACACCGACCATATTCTGTTTATTGCTGCCGGTGCTTTTCATACTTCTTCACCATCTGATTTAATACCTGAACTTCAGGGAAGATTTCCAATCAGAGTTGAACTTGATTCTCTTGACGAAAAAGATTTAGAACGAATTCTGACCGAACCGGAAGCATCATTGGTGAAGCAATATCAAGCACTTATGGCAACTGAGAAAGTAACCTTGGAGTTTGCTCCTGATGCGATAAAAAAGATTGCATTTTATGCCGAGCAGGTAAATAAAAATACTGAAAATATTGGTGCAAGACGGCTGCATACTATTATGACTACTTTGCTTGAAGATTTATTATTTGCTCCGCCGGTAAGAAAGAAAAAAGCGAAGATTACAGCCAAGATGGTAGAAAAACAACTTGCTGAAATTATAGAAGATGAAGATTTAAGTAAGTATATTTTGTAGGGCTAAGTAGTTGAATATCAATAAAATAAGCGGTGTTCTGAATTATGTGTAAACAGTTAATTACACAAAATTACTTACAGGCTCGCTCAGTTCATTAGTATTCCCCTTTTATTTTCGTTGAGTTTATTCAAAAATTATTTTTTTTGTATATTTGATTTCAGAGATTGAATTTTTAACAGCTTCTTTAACTTTTTCGTCAGTTAATTGAAGAGCATCCCATGATATTTTTGAGAATTTAGTCACATAGGTAATACCGCTGTTGCCAATATCAAGTCCGTGTGAAATTATATCACTTATATGAACAGCATGTGCCAATATAATATTATCGCCTTTGTAATCTTCTGGTGAATGGTGATATTTGATTGTACTAACTATAATATCGGGGAAATTCCATTTTTCCCCAAGTAAAGAACCTATTTGTTGATGATTTAATTGAAACCATTTTGATTCTTTTTCCAAATCTATAACAGAATTACCCTTATCATAAAATGCAACATATTTTTTTTGATCAACCTGATAATAGATTAGTCTCCCTACATCATGAAGGATGCCACTTAAATATGCGGCATTCTTATTTTCTTTTGATTCGTTTTTTAAGAGTTCTTTGGCAATAATGCCAACACTCAAAGAATGCAGCCAGAATTCATTGATATTAAAAATATTTTTATCAGCCTTAAACATATTAAGAAATGACATAGTAAGTAATAATTGATGTACTGCTTCAAGACCTATCATTGTGATTGCTTCTTCAACAGATGAAACTTCTCTTGAGAATCCATAAAAAGGGGAGTTTACCAATTTTAATATTTTTGCTGTAAATGCTTGGTCTGTTTGAGCTACCAATGCAAGTTCATGACTACTGACCTCTTCATTATTTAATAATGATGTAAGTTGTGTGATAATAGTAGGTGCGGCTGGAAGTTCAATCCCTTTATTAATATATTCTTGCACATCTGCCATGAGCTAGCCCTCAACGGTATTGTCTTGAGAATTCTCTTCTTCTATGATTTCTTGAATTACTTTTGACAAGCGTTGTATCTCTTCGTAATGTATAATCATTGCCAATCTTTTAGATACCATATTTATTTTAGAATCCTGATTGATATTATTATCTGTCATAATTCACTCATTTATTATAATACATCCATTTGAATCAACATTTCGTTCTGCTATTCCAGGATGCTGTTTTTTTAGCTTTTGAAGAGGTTTTTCTTGTTTTTTAGAAGTATCATTTTGCTGTTTATTTTCTCGTTCTAATTCCTTTTTCTGAAGTGCTTGTTTTATGGACATTAATAGCTCATTGTCATCCCATGGTTTATTAAAGAATTTGTAAATATGACCGCTGTTAATAGCTGATTTAATAACATCAATATCAGTTGTACCGGTTAACATGATTTTTATTAAATCTTTAAATTGCGAATTAATTGTCAATAACAAATCAGAACCTGTTGCCTCCGGCATGCCTTCATCTGTTATGAGTACATCTATATCGATATTTTGCAGCATTGATAGAGCATCTCTTGCTGAAAGAGCTGTGAAAACTTCATAGTCTTCTGATTTGAATACCCTTTTTAATGCATTCAGGGTACTTTGAGAATCATCTACTAATAAAATTTTATATTGTCGCACTTGTTTCCCTTTCATTGACTATCTTTTTAAAAACTTTGATTTCGCCATTTACTCTGTCCACTTTATGTATTTTTATAATTCTATTTATCATATCTACTGAAAGTTTGGCACCTTTTGGAAGCAGGAACATTCCATTTTGGGTGTTTATATCATCTGCGGTAACCATTCCTTCTCTGAGTTCATCAGGTGATAAATGCTGAACATCAGTTCCTTCGTTATGATAGAGAGTTTTGGCAACATCAGCATCAATAAATTTTTTAACAATTTCAGGATCAAAAAGTGCACCTGAATATTGAACTAATGAAGCCGTAGCTTTTTGTAGAGTTTTTAAATCAGGGTACCCATTTAAAAAAGCATAGTGGTCAAATTTATTACATATTCTGATAATTTTTGATCCAAAAGGAATTTGGTCGCTTACTAAGCGATCGGGGAAACCCGTACCATCATGATTTTCATGATGATTACGAATTATTATTCCTATTTCTCCAAATCCGCTGATATTATATACACATGATTGTCCGATAATAGGATGTTTGTTTAATTGTTTTTTCTCTGAAATAGTAAGTGTCTCAGGTTTTTTCTTTAAAATAATATCAGATAGAGTTATTTTCCCTATATCATGTAAGTAAGAAGCAACAATGATGTCTTGATATTCTTTTTTTTCTAAATCATAACATGTAAGTAGTTTTTTCACTAAAAGTGACACCCTTTGAGAATGACTTCCTACTTCTTTATGTCTGAGATCTATAAATGATGAAAACGCTTTAATCGTCTCCATGAAACTTCTGTTTAATTCTTTGTTTTGTTGAGATATTTCTTTCGTTTGTTCGTCAACTTTATCTTTGAGCGATGTATTGAATTCTTTAAGCTTTAGATTTTGTTTCGCTATAACTTTTTGGAGTCTGTTTTTTTCTCTTAAAGAGTCATACAACTCAATTGATTCTTTAATTCTGCTCAGTAAAATATGATCATCCCAAGGTTTGTTAAAGAAATATCTGATATCACCTTTATTTACAGCATCAGCAGTTGCTTGTGTATCGGCATAACCGGTTAAAAGCATCCGGATACTTTTCGGTGATATAGCAATTGATTTTTGAAGGAATTCGACACCTGTCATTTGAGGCATTCTTTGATCTGAAATAATAATTGTAATTTCGTGATTCTTAAGGATTTCCAAAGCTTCATTACCTGATGTACAAGTGAAGAGTTCATATCCTTCTGTTTTAAGTAGTCGGGATAGAGATTTGAGAATACTCTCTTCATCATCTAACATTAGAATTTTATGTTTTATTTGTTCAGACATTTTCTACCTCAATATGATGCTTATTGTTTGTCAAAGATATATTCCCATTGTTATTGTATAATACTACGATTAAACCGGCATTATTTGAAAGTGGTGTAATAAGAGCGTTTATGTTATTTTCTATTTCGCACGTTTCTTGTTGAGGATTATCTGTTTCTAACTTAATATTTAGAAATTTCCCTAATATTGACTCATTTCCACTAATAGATGAACTGAGGCTAATTTTAATTTTCGAAAGATAACTGCTTGCAATTTCGTTTACATATACAACCATCCCGTCAGAATCAACACCAAATACACCAACTGGGAGCAGATTTAATATATATTGAGATATTTTTAAAGCTCTATTTTTGATTTCTAATTCAGATGTCCGTTCAGCAACGGTTTTTTCTAAACTATCTGTCATTGCCAAAAGTTCGCTATTTGTATTTTGTAAATTTTCAACTAACTTATTATTTAAAATTTGAAGGTTAAAATGTTCGAGTGCTCTTTGTATCGTAGTAAGTAATTCTTGATCGTTCCAAGGTTTTGCTAAAAATTTATACACATTTCCTTCATTGATAGATTCAACAATAGCAGCAACATCAGCAAACCCACTTAATATCATTCTAATAGTATCCGGGAATTTTTCCTTCACCTCTTTTAGAAATTCTACACCATTTTTATGAGGCATTTTATAATCGGAAATTACCAAATTTATTGATTTTCCCTGTAATACAAGAAGTCCTGCATCAGCAGATTCTGCTGTGTAAATTTTATAGTCTGTATCAATAAATAGTCTTTTTAACGATTTTAAGACATTAACTTCATCATCAACTAATAAGATTGATTGTTTATCCATCAGTAGCTAACCTTCCATAAAGTTGAACTCAATAATATCTATTATCTTATTAATTTTCTCACCTTTTGAGTAAATTATATATTAATAATCGGCAATAATTTAATATTATTCAATGTTTTTAGCTACAAGATGAACAACATGAGAAATGAGATATTATGGTTATAAGTATTTATTTAACATAATTTATTCAGAGATTCCAAAATGAGTCGATAATACTATAGACCGTAATTTTTTAGGTAGGATTAAAACAGCTTGTTAAATAAAATTTTGTCGAAAATTTAGATGAATTAATTTTAAAATTATTCTTATAAGAGAACAATAATGATAACTAATAATAGTTTTAAACCTAGCCGATATATGATTATTTTATTTATATCACTGATTAGTATGTTTTTTTTAATAATTTTCAGTTTGTATGATATTAATCTTGAACATAAAGGGGCAGAATTAAATGAAATGGGGAAAAACGTAGTTCTTCGTATTGAATCTTTGGCTGAATGCTTATCAGATGAGCAGTCAATTTTTAAAAAAAAACTATCAGATAAAGAAGTTGAAAAATTTATTGTAACACATCTGAACAAAATCTATGCGAATTCACATTCTTTTGATAAAACTGGTGAAATTGTTTTAGTCCGTTTCTTTGATAATAATATCGAGTTATTGCTTCAAAATAGATTTAAATCCTCAAATTATGATTTACAATTAGCAAACAACAAATTATTTGCTGAATCGGTAATGAAAGCCTTAAATGGAGAGCCAGGCGTTATCATAGCTAAAGATTATAGAGGAGAAAAAGTACTTGCAGCATATAGACCGTTTTCGGGTTTGAATTTGGGGTTGATGGTGAAGATAGATATCAAAGAAATAAGGGAACCTTATATCATTGCCGGAATCTTTGCTGTAATATTAAGTTTATTTATTGTTTTTATTGGGTCTCTTATATATACAAAAATCAAGAACCCGTCAATGGAATTATTGAAGAGAAAAGAGAATAAATATAGAGGAATATTTGAATCTGCTACTGATATGTTTTTCTTATTAAGTAACAAGCATAAAATTATTGATGTAAATAAGTCAGCAAGAAAGAAATATCACTTTAGCGAAGATCAAATGCTTGGGAAAGATTTTAAAGAGCTTATTTTTCAAAAATATCATAGACAATTTACCCAAACACTTATAACGACTTTTAAAGGATTGGAAGCTAAGATACTATCAAGGCATATCACATCGGCAGGAGAAACATTTCCGGTCGAAGTGCATATAACTCCGATTTTGCTTGAAGAAGATGAAGCTTTATTGGTTTCAGTTAGAGATATATCAAAGCGAGTTGATAATCAGAAAAAAAATGTAAAATTAGAAGCTCAATTATCACAATCGGAAAAACTTGCAAGTATTGGACAGTTAGCTGCAGGTGTGGCACATGAAATAAATAATCCAATGGGATATATCAATTCTAATTTAAATACAATGAATAAATATATTTGGAAATTAAATAAATTTTTCTCAGAACTTGAAATTAATAGCAAAGAAAGAGCTGAGGAGATAGAAGAAATGATGACTGATTTTGGGGATGCTATTGCAGAGTCCTTAGAAGGTGCCGATCGTGTAAAAAAAATAGTTGCTGATTTAAAAAGTTTTGCTCGCACAGATAATAAGTTTGAGTTTGTAAATATTAATGAGGGTATTGCAAGTACTTTAAATATTGTGCATAATCAATTGAAGTATCACTGTGAAGTACAAGAAGATTTACAGGATATTCCAGAAGTTTTTTGTATTAGAGGTAAAATTAATCAAGTTATTATGAACTTATTAGTCAATGCAGGTCAATCCATAAAAGCAAATGGTCTGATTGTAATTAAAACATGGTCTGAAAATGAAAAGGTTTTTATTTCTATTAAAGATAACGGTATTGGGATACCAAAAGATAAAATAAATCAAATTTATGATCCATTTTATACCTCAAAAGAAGTAGGTGTTGGTACTGGATTAGGTTTGAGTGTTGTTTATGATATAATCAAAAAACATGAAGGTACTATTGACGTAATTTCTGAAGTAGGTGTAGGTACTGAATTTATAATTACTCTTCCCTATAGAAAAGATGAAGAAGAAGAAGATGATGAAGATTTTACTCTCAATTCTCAATCTAATTATTTGTAGGGCTATCCCGATATAATACGAATATCGCCGATGAAACTGCTGCAGGCGATATACAGTTTGCAAGAGGCAGAATCATAATCGGAAGAATATGATTCAACTTTATTGCCAAATCCGGTTGAACGTTTTCCAACTGCCTCAACATCGCCAATAAAATTACTGCAGTTAACAAAAACAGCCATTTCTTTTGGGATATAAATTAGTACATCTCCGATAAAATGAGAAATAATCAATCGATTAAGACCGTCGGCGTAAATAGCATCTCTCATCTGCATTTCAATATCACCAATAGCTGAAGATACTACGACATTTTGTACGTTAATACCTTTACAGTTAATAAATAAATCTCCGAATGCTTTTTCATATTTTACTTTGCCGTTTTTTTGAGAGGCGTTAGAATATCTTTTCTTTTGTGATTTGTTAGAATGAAAATCGGTATCTTCAAAATTTTGCGAGAAATTTGTTTTGTTAAAACTCTCATTGACCTTTTGTTCAAAATTATCAATTTTAGATTCAAATTCATTAACTTTATCATCTAAATTTGTCTCAAAATCATCGACCTTACTCTGAAAGTCATTCATCTTTTGCTTGAATTTGTAAGCGTGAGAATCCGCAGTAGATTTCATGTCCTGATTTTTGCGTCGTACCATATGTGCAATACCCAGTCCAATGAGAATCAGAGGAAAAATTTGATTAAAAAAATCAAACCCCAATCTGTCTTCCAAGAGTAGTAATCCAATAAGAATTAGGATTATTCCGCCGATCAATTTACCTGAATTATGCATTTTTGCCTTTATTTCCATACTATTTTTACGTACAGAATACATTTTTGTTACGAATTCAATTCTAAGGTAATGAAACCTAATAATTTACACAAGAAAAAACCCGCCGGAAGCGGGCTTTTTCATAGAGTTCATAAGGTATCCTGAGTTATTTTATATACCGTTTTTTGAATTCTTCTTGAGCTTTTTTACGAGCAGCTTTAACATCAGCAGGTTCTTGACCGGTGAACCATTTATGTTCATCCATTTCAAAAGTTTTCTTTATCAATGCTTCTACTTCAGCAACAGCGGTAAGATTCTTACCTTCTGTTTTGGCATGCTCTAAAATCTCCTGTACTTGTGGAATAAATGACATATAGAAACGCTCGGCTACTTCAAAGAATCCATGCCACTGTGTATAATCGGGAGCAAACATAGCAGCACCCATTCTAGCACGTCGACCCTCATGGTGCCAGAGATAGAAATATGTCCATTCAAGTTCATCATCAAAATTGGTGTCATTGGTAATCAAACCAGAACTGCGGACTTTTTTATAAATAGCAGTCGCCGGTTTACCAAACTTATCATTGTATAAATTAACGGCACCATCGTATTGAGTATAAAAATTATCAACATAGTTTGATGTATGACACGCAGAACAAACATTTTTCATGTCGTTGCGACGGTTATCCCAAGGCTTAACATCTTTACCTTTTGCTTTTGCTGTGGCGTCAATTTTTTGGGATACCGGAGGACGGAGAGTCCAGCTGATTCGGTCACCCACGTCATGCGTTATAGGTAAATCCCTTGTTGCAGACATGTGACATGTTGCACATGTTGGAGCGGCTGAATAATCAATACCTACAACCCATGAGGAACTGTTTAAGTTCATACGGTCTTTGTTAGCGTAAAAAGCGATACCATGCTTTGATTCTTCATATATTTCTTTTTGAGGATGATCCGGTCCTAAGTGACATTTACCGCAGTTTTCAGGTTGTCGAGCTAGTGCTGCATCAAATGAATGTCGTGAGTGGCAAGCGGAGCAGGCACCCTTGGAACCGTCAGGATTAAGTCTGCCAATTCCGGTGTTTGGCCATGTTTCTGCTGTAAGTGAACCGTCACTTTTTACTTCAACTTTTGAACCATGACATTGTTTACAACCATTAACAGCAGCCATCGGACCTTCAATAACTTCACCTAAGACATTATCAAGAGAACCTAAAATATTTCCGGCTTCCGCATGGTGTGATTTCTGGAATTCATTAAACTCTGTTTCATGACATTTTGAGCAGTCTTTTGGGGAAACAATAATAGCAATGTTAAACCCGTTATGCTCAAAACCATCTTTATCATCAGGTCCTGCTGCGTGGCATTCATAACAACCTACATTGGCGCCATAGTGACGGCTGTAACGCCATTCTTTGACCATTGCTGGCATTTCTGTTTCGTGACATTCTAAACATGCGGCTGATTCTTCAGTTAGTGTAGATGGTACAGAGCGATATCCCTGCTCCGCGGTTACCATTGATGCCAATAAGATGACAGCAACGAAAATGAAAATTACTTTTAACCCATTCATACCTTACTTCTCCTCTTAAAAAAATTAATTAAACAATAAAGCTATACTTGTTATATCTTGAATATCGTTTGTTGAGTTTATTAAAACTTTGACATTAGTCAAATATGAGTTATTTATCACAGAAATGTCAATAAAAAAAGCTGTCTTCATAAAAGACAGCCTTTTTAGGTCTGTAATAGCAATGTTTATTAAAAATTTACAATTGCTTGAAAATAACCCCAGAATGAAGATTTGTTTTTGAAAGTATTGATATCAAATCCTGCATCATTCTGTTGTTTATAGGCAGCAAAATCATCTTTTGGAGTAAAGAATGAACCGCCTAATTTCAGGGCAACACCTTTAACACGGGATGTTTTCACAGCAAGGTCAAGCTCTGAACCGATATCTTTTGTAGGGGTATTATCATAGAGACTTAATGCATAATTTTCAGCAGAACTAAAGAGATGTAAATCTGCCAAGAAAGTCCAACCTTGAGTAAAATCAAATTTACCGCGCAATGCGATATCTACTAAACCGTTAGGACCACCTTTTAAGAAATAATCCATATAGCCGTTAAATTTATGACCGGTCCAATAGAGGTTATTAAATGTTTTGAATTTGGTTGTATCTGTGCCGTCATCACCTGAGGCATAATCAATAGCTAAAGCAACCCGACCGTTTTTTTCACCTTTAAAAGAATAGCCAAGTTCACCGGCAAACATTACCGCAGAAATATCCTGTTCATTTGTAATAATATCAGTTAATGGATTAAAATCTTCAGGTAATACCGCTTGAGTTCCTCCTTGGAAAGCCAGATTAAACTCCATGTCAATCTGTTCTAATTTCTTTTTGTAATAAGCAGCCAAGGTTGCTCTGTTTAGCATTTTTACATTAGAACCAAGACCGATGGTGTCAGCATCAACCTCAAAAAGAGTCAAAAAGTTAAGATTGCTGTTTTTAAATTTGGCAGTAACGGCGTACACATCAAAATCACTGTTATAACCTGTGCTGTTATCTTCACGTTTTTTTAAGGAAGCAAAAGTGACGTTGAATTTTTGAGCATCATACCATGCCATTCCGCCTTCCCATGAACGACCAATATTGCTCCAGCCGACAGCACCGAGTAAGCGTTGATTCCCCCAGTTAAATTCAAATCGACCACCCAATACACCAACAGACCATTTTTCTTTAGTCCAGAGATTATATTTTAAAAATGCTTGGTGAAGGTCTACATTGGCAGTACTTTTCAATCCGGAAGACTGTCCCGATTCACCCAATATTCTGCTGTCTTGAAACTGAATAAATGCTGTGGCATTTTTGTCGACGATTGCTTTTATATTTAAACGGGTACGTAAATATTTGAAAGTTTGTACATGGCTAGAGTTATCATCAAATGATGTACGGCTGGCTTCACCTCGTGAGCGAACTTGCCCGCTGACATCGACGACAGTTTCAGCAAAGGCTGAAAATGCAAATCCAAACATGAGCAATGCTGTAATAGTTAGAATTAGAAATTTTTTCAAGTCTTACCTCCTAATGGTTTAACTTTCTAAAAAGGTTTTTAAGTTTCTCTTTTGTATGTTTTTTTAATTAATGTTAATAAAAGCAGTTATATACCTAAAGGTTTGACTTATGTTAAGCAATATAAAAAAAGAATCAATTTACAATATTTTCTTTAAGAAATTGAAAAATATTCCTACTTGACAATGTGTCTAAAATAGATTTATTTCACACGAATTTTGAAATGAAAAACCACTTACATAAAGGAGGATACCTTGCCTCGTTCACTCTGCCAGATAACAGATTTTACTGCTTCAGAAATTCAGGAAATATTTAGCCTGTGTAAACAGATGAAATCAGGTGAAATTTCACCAAAACCACTTGCCGGTAAATCAGTTGCCTGCATTTTCGCAAAAGAATCTTTAAGAACACGTATATCTTTTGAAGTAGGTATCTCCGAGTTAGGCGGTTCACCAATATATGTAACCGGAGGAGAGATAAAACTCGGTCAACGGGAAACTGTTGCCGATGCGGCTCAAGTGCTTTCTCGGTATGTCGGACTTATAATGATTCGCACTTTTGAACAGTCTGATGTCGAAAAACTTGCGAAATATGCCTCGGTTCCTATTGTGAATGGTCTGACAGATTTAGTCCATCCCTGTCAAATTTTGGGTGATTATTTTACCATGACAGAACATTTGGAGAAAAAAGAGAAATATAAAGTAGCGTATGTCGGGGATGGTAACAATATAACCAATTCATGGCTTAATTTAGCCTCTTTAATTCCTATTGATTTTCGAATCGGAACAGCCGAAGACTGCCAGCCAGATGCTGAAATACTCAAAAAAGCCAAGTCTAACTCAGACAGTAATATACTTATTACTTCAGACCCTAAAGAAGCGTGTGCAGATGCCGATGTAATTTATACAGATGTTTGGGCCTCTATGGGGCAGAAACATTTAAAAGAAGAAAAAGAAGGTAAATTACAAAAATATCAACTCAATAGCTCGCTGTTGGAAGTTGCCAACTCAAAAGCAATTGTGATGCACTGTTTACCGGCTGAAAGAGGTAAAGAAATTACTGACGAAGTAATGGATGGACCACAATCAGTAGTTTTTGATGAAGCGGAGAATAGACTGCATATTCAGAAAGCAATAATGGCTTATCTGTTACAATAGTTTTTTTGAACAAAACCTCAAATGGCGGTTAATGAAAAGGAAAGGAGACGCATGATGCGTTCTGCTAAGTTCTTCACAATTTTAGGTTTTGTTCTACTGGCAAGTATGAGTTTATTGTTTGTCGGTTGTGGTTCAGATGACGGTCCGACAACTATTACTGGTTCTTTAACTAATCCGGATTTTGTCGTTGTACAAGATCAGGTTGAAACAATTGTTGATTCAACTTTAGATTTTGTTTTAACAGGTATGAATTCTTTGAGCTCTATTTCAACTGACGGAATTATTATTCCTAATTTTTATGGACCGGTATTTTCCGACAGCGACCAAGTTACTATTGCGTATGTCGGTGGATGGTATGTTGTTAATGCTGTTCAACAAAGAAGTGATTTTGCTTTTACTGTCTTAGATTCTGTACAATTTTATATCAACGATGAAGTGTCTCAAAATGGAGTCGGAGCAGACTCCATGTGGTATCGTCATCGTTGGAGCTATGATGTTGCTGACACAACAGTTTCTTACACGAAAGTAGATGGACATGCCGGGTTTGATTATCGAGGTTTAGGTGTCAATCAAGCATCAATCAATGGTAGTAATGATGTAGTTATTCATGATCAATTCGTGTCTGTAGACTCAACTGTTGTAAGACAATTTGAATTTTCGACAGATGTTAATAATTTATTGGTAAATAAAGGACCATCAGGTTGGGACCATGGGTGTCCAAATGGTGGAACTATCTCTGCGACTGCTACTGTCACGTATACTAAAGATGATGCTGCTCAAGTTGTAACTAATTGGAATATTACGATGACATTTACAGACGGTACTGCTTCTATAACTGTAAGCAGTGGTAATGTCGTTTGGAGTTACACAAAAGATGTTTGTATTGCTATTAACTAAAAATATTATAACTTAATTATATGAAGTCCGACCTTTGTCAGGTCGGACTTTTTTTGGTTAAAGGTTGACAGCATCTAAAAATTATATTTCTTTATGTACTATGAAAGAAGTTCTTCGCTATAAAAACTGTTTTGTCTGTGGTGAAAAAAATATTGGCGGGCTGCAGGCTAAATTTTTCTACGATGGTGAAAAAGCATTTACTGATGTTTTAGCTACTGATAATTTTGAAGGATATCATGAGATTTTTCATGGGGGAGTAATTGCTTCACTTTTGGATGAAGTTATGATAAAAGCACTACTGGCGGAAAATATTTTTGCTGTTACTGCCGAACTGACTATAAAATATAAACTCCCGGTACGTATTGGTACCAAATTAAAATTTACCGGTAAATTAATAAACCAAAAAGGTGGAAAACTGTTTTTCACTGAAGGAGAGCTTATCGATGTTAACGGTACTCTCTATGCCTCAGCATCTGCTAAATATATCAAAGCAAATGATACTCTCAAAGCACAAATAATGAAATCAATCGACTAATTGTGGTAGTTTAATTCAGCTTTTTTCATCTCTCTCATAATTTTTCTGATAACTTGTTGAAAGGGGCTTGTTGGTATAGTTTAGTTTGTCTTTCAAGACCCTTCGACTTCGCTCAGGGTGACTTGAAAGACAACAACTTACAATCTGTCATACTGAGCGGAGTCGAAGTATGTTCCAAATTTAGAGGTTTATCAACAAGCCCAAAGAAGCATGCTTTTAAAGTATAGAGATATTGGCATACTGATTGCTCTCTTTATGCGTATGACTCAGCAAATAAAA
Organism: uncultured candidate division Zixibacteria bacterium; assembly: GCA_937900185.1. Lineage (GTDB taxonomy): Bacteria > Zixibacteria > MSB-5A5 > GN15 > FEB-12 > QQUK01. The sequence continues at coordinate 23,669 of CALCCW010000131.1, forward strand.
ATTACAAAATGTTTTATTGCGTCATTTATGCATCCCGACCAAGACCTTTACTTGCAAAAACAGGGTATCTCTAACGGGCTGATTTCATTTTCTATACCTAACTTAGGTATTCTTTTCAGGTGTATTGGTGAGGGAGATATGCTTAGTATGGAATTCTCAACTTTTTTCTCGTTACTTGAATTCTTACAAACAAAATTAAAAGATGAAAAAATTAATAAGATACATGTCTTTTCTTCAAATCCACGTTTTGTCTTTTCTTTTTCATCATATTCCAACTTACTGAAAGCAGGTACCACCTACAGACAAATGCTGGACTCGTGTTTGAAAAAAATGTCAATTCAGGTTGGGTATGTAAAACCTCAAAACAATCAGGCACTTAGTTCAACGGCTGATTACCCTTCAATTCCGACAGATAAGATTGTCGATTTAGCTGTCAGCAAAGATGAACTTTCAAAAATTGAATTTAAACCTTTGCAAAAAGGGATTAAGTTATAGCGTTTTATCTTCTGCTCGTATTTCTCTGATTTTAACTTTATATATCACGTATCTCAATTTTGGTATAGCTTATATGTAACAAACAGAATACCAAACACTATGACAGATAATGCATATATTTTGATTCTAAATTACAATTCAACTTCACAATCAGCAGTTTCTCATAACTGGTAGTAGACTAATAATTTCCTATCTTTATATCCTGTAAATAGATAGCATTCACTTTATAATATGGCACGTTGGTTGCTTTTACTCCTAATTAATATGAACAAAGAAATAATGAAAACCATGAAAATTCTGCCGATTGACAGTATTTGCCCATTTGAGTGGAATTCATATCCGAACGAGCCGATTGAGATTGATGATATGAACCAGATACGGCATCCTTTTTTGGTTACACCTTTATCAGACAGTACATATTTGCTCTTAGAGGAGTCGGTTGAATATTATACGCTTGTGCAAGCCGGAATTAAATTATTACCGGTACAGATTATTCAAAGAGAGCATGTGCATATTCAACAAGGGGCAATCGGAATCTATTCATTTAATGAAAATGATCTAGGTGAAATTTTATCATTAAATTCAGGACAAATTTCATGTCAACTGGCAGCATCTGAGTTAGAAGTTCAAGATGCCGTTACAATGTATCTTGATGAGAAAAAATATATTATACAATCAATCCCCAAAGATAGTGAGGGCTGTTCTCCTGTTGTTTTAAAGCTATTTGAACACTTTGAAAAAAACGGGGGATATAAAATGCTTAGGCATCAAAAATCACTTTCCGACAGCCTTATGAAAATACATCGTTTTAAGACTTCTGTTGAAATTCCAAAAGTCAGTATAGATGATTTAGCTAAAGCAGTAGAAACAAATATATTGTTCCCGCCGAATATCCTAAAAGTAGGTGCTGATATTAGAATCCTGTATATTGATTTTCCTGTTTCTACTCTAATGGCTGATAATTCTATAATTGATAAAGAAGTATTTTTGAGGGAATTGATTTTACTTAGAGAACAAACTGAAAAGACTTCGACTTATGAGGGAAAAGTATACGTACTTAACCGATAAATTATAGTTGATAGTTCAAAATAGAAAAGCTACATTAGAAATCTAATGCAGCTTTTTTTTTATTTGTATAACCCCGGTTTGAACTTGAGGTATAAGTCACAATGGAACTAAGAGAGCGTCTGTACGAATTTAGCCAAACGAGATTTATTGCGAGCGGCGTTTTTCTTGTGAAGCAGACCATAGGATGCAGCTTTGTCAAAAAGTATAGAAACTTCTTTATATTGTTTTGCTGCTTCCTCTTTGTTCGTTTCATTGTGAAGATTGCGGACAGCATTACGAATAGAAGTACGGTAGCCGCGGTTGCGGAGACGTTCCTTTTCAGAAGTTTTTATCCGTTTCTTACAAGATTTGTGTTGTGGCAAACTAAACCCTTTCAAGTGGTTTTATTAAAATATTTCAGTCCATTAAAATACACGGAAATACAAATTTGTCAATAAATAAAGAAAAGAAAAATTCATTTATAGGCTCGGCATCGGTTGTAGCCTCTTCAACTGCCTTTTCCCGTGTATTAGGGCTTGTGAGAGAACAGGTTATGGCGTATTTTTTTGGTGCGTCGATGGCTACTGACGCTTTTGTAACAGCTTTCCGTATCCCAAATCTCTTGCGGGATATGTTTGCCGAAGGTGCTCTCTCGCAGGCGTTTATACCGATATTTAAAGAAAAAATCGTCAATAGCTCCGACAAAGAAGCGTTTAGAATTGCTGATATTGTTTTTACCGCTCTTTTACTGGTGGTCGGATTGATTGTGCTGCTCGGTATAATTGCTGCTCCTGTTTTGGTTTTTATGTTCGCCAATGGATTTGTGGCAACCCCTGAAAAATTTGACCTAACTGTTAATTTAACCCGTATTATGATGGTTTATCTGCTTTTGGTATCTCTATCAGCAATTGTTATGGGGATGTTAAACTCGTTTGGAAAATTTGGTATACCGGCATTATCTCCGGCTTTATTTAATCTCGGAATTATTGTCACCGTTGTCGGATTTCACTCATTTTTCCCGCAACCGATATATTCACTTGCAATAGGTGTCTTAGTCGGCGGGGTAGGGCAGTTAGTTATTCAGCTGCCACTGTTGTTGAAAATCGGCTATCGGTTCAAGCCGACCATTGATTTTTTGGATGAGAATTTTAAAAAAATAACCCGACTGCTCGGACCGATGATAATCGGACTGTCAGCTTCTAGAATAAATATTTTAATAAATACTTTGGTCGCATCATTTTTAATTGAAGGGTCTATCTCATATTTGAGCTATTCCTATAGGCTTATGCATTTTCCGCTTGGAGTTTTTGCCGTCGCTTTGGGAACAGTTGCTTTGCCAAAAGTTACAGAATTAGTAGCAAAAGGGGAGAAGGGAAAATTAAACGAAATATTTGAAAAAACTCTGAGCCTTAATATGTTTGTTGTTATACCCTCGGCAATGTTTTTGGCTTTTATGGGCAAAGAGATTGTCGAACTCATTTTTGCATGGGGAGCATTTACTGAAACCGATGTGCAGAATACATCATTAGCATTGCTACATTACTCGTACGGACTTATTGCCTTTGCTGCAGTTCGGGTAATTGTGCCGTTCTTTTATGCTCACTCTGATTCAAAGCTCCCTATGAGAGCATCGCTTACGGCTGTTGTCATAAATATCGCTCTTTATTATCCACTTGTAAAAATATTAAATTTTGCCGGACTGGCAGCGGCAACATCACTTGCAGGGGTCGCAAATTGTGCTGTCCTTTTATATTATCTATCTCAAAAAGGTATTGACTGTCATTTTGGAAAACTATTTTTATCGATTTTTAGAATATTAACAGCATCATTTTTTGCTTTTTATGTAACGAGATTTATACCAATCCAATTTTATAACGGTTCAAATAAGTTTTTTATAAGAATTGAAGCATTGTTTGTTCCTCTTATCTCAGCAATTGTGTTGTATCTGATATTTTCATCTATTTTGAGAGTCCCAATCGTTACCGATTGGCTTCGTAAACTTAGACGGAAATAATAAAAATGTTTAAAAAATCGCCGGCACTATTTCTTTTGATTTTTATTGTTGTCGGGATTCTTATTGCTGATTCTTTTCGTATTGCGATATCTTATTTTTTCATTTCACTCATTTTGTTTGTTGTTGCCTCTCTCTTTTGTTATAAATCTCATAGAGAGAATCTTCTTGTTATTTGTATAGGTTTGGGACTGTTGTCATTTGTTGGACTGCGTTTTGCCTCGCTGTACTATGAAACAGGGAGTAATCATATATCCAATTTTATTGACGGTAAATCAACCTATATTATTTATGGCAAAATTTCTGACTGGCCTGAGCTAAAATTAGAGAGAACCGAGCTGACCGTTGATGTAGACTCTTTAGAAGGTTCACAAATAAATTATGTACGGGGAAAAGTTCTTTTAAAAATAAATATGCCGACAACAGCATTTCAGAGAGGAGATAACCTTGTTTTTAAGGGAAGAATTTATGCTGTTGAGGGAGAGAGGTTTTCCAAAGAATTTAACTATAATCGGTTTTTGAGATATAAAGAAATAAATGGTGTAGTTTTTCAAACAACCCCATTACATATTTTACATGATAAAGCAAATAGATATTCTGTCATCCCGTTTATTGATAAACTGAGAGAGGCAATTAAAGAGAGTTTCAAGAGAAACTTATCTCCGGTGTCGGCAGCTTTGGCATCGGGGTTTCTTATAGGTGAAACTCGTGATATTCCACCCGAGCTATATAAAAGATTTAAAGATTCGGGAACCTTGCATTTACTTGCTGTCTCAGGTTCAAATGTAATATTAGTTCTCACGTTTTTTAGTATTTTGATCAATCCATTTTTACTGACTAAAAAAAAACGGTCATTAATATTGATGGCAGTTGTTGTTATTTTTTCTCTTTTATCTTATGGGGACCCCTCGGTGGTACGAGCAGGTATTATGGCAGGGTTGGTTTTACTGGCAGGGGTAGTAGAAAGACGCTATGAGCTAAAAAATATTATAGCAGTTGCTGCTTTCATGATTCTGATATATGAACCGTCCCAACTTTTTGATTTAGGCTTTCAGCTTTCTTTTGTAATAGCATGGGGATTGATTGTAGTTGTTCCAAAACTCAATTTATTATTCAAAAAATATAACCTTAAAAAATGGTTTAAGTATCTTCTGTTTCCGTTTCTTGTATCTTTAACCGCACAGCTGTTTTCAATAGGGTTGATAGGACTTTATTTCAAACAAATACCACTATTATCACCGATAGCCAATCTGTTTATTGTACCGCTAGTCTCCGTTGCGGTGATAGGTGTATTAGTTCTGCTTGTTGCTGATTTTATCCTGCCGCTATTGGGTCTGTTTGTCGGCTCTTTTTTAAACCTTATTATTGAGTTTACAGTTTATGTTGTAAACATTTTTGGTTCGGATAAAATGCCGCTAATATCAGTTCATGATTGGACAATCGCAGGTGTATGCGGGTTGTATGTAATCTTATTTATGATTCCGTTTGCGATTTTTTCAAAAAGTAATCGGAGAAAACTCCTGTTTGTTGTGTTGCTGTTTGTAAATCTTATCGCTGCCAAACATGCAATTGCTGCTTTTGAAAGTTCAAATTCCTTAGACCTGCTTTGTTTTAATATCCCGGGGGGGAATATTTCTATCGTACAGCCTAAAAACAGAGAAGTTGATATTATTGTAAATAGTATACAAGGCAAGACATACCGTATTGATGAAAAGATAATAATCCCTAAACTAAAGCAATGGAATATTTTTAAAATAGATAAACTTATTGTTCTCAACACAGATTTTTCAGCAATTGATGATTTACTGCGTATTGCAAAAACGTATGATGTACGCGAAATGTATATTACAGAAAAAAATGAGCACAGTTTTTTGGACCAAATCAATAATACAGATAAAGATTTTCTTTCTACCAAATTAATAATTCTTCAAAAGGGAACTATGCCGATTGGCGAGAGTGGGTATCTGTTACAAGATGATGGTTTTTCTGTAATATTTCACGGATATAAAATAACATTTGTCGATAAAATTTCCTCGGTACATCTCAAAACTTTTTCAAGAGGCTATAAGCAAATATTGGTACTTGGTTCAACTTGGAACATCTCAAGAAATGATTTTCTTGTTTTAAAAGATTTACGGTATGAAAAGATTATCTGTTCAAAAATTGCACACTCAAAAAGTGTTTTGGACAAAAAAGATATTGTATTATCGACTGATCTCATCGTTGATTTGAATAAAGTATCAGAATATATCATCAAAATCAGCTACTAAACAGTCAATGCAAGATTCTTTTCTTCTTTTTAATTAAGAAATAATCCATTTTCCCCGATAAAGATATAGAAATATCCGAAGTAAGAAAAAACACCTTTTAATGTATTTTGAGGTCACAATATGAGTTTAGCGGGTAATTTAAAAACAGTATCATTTCCGGACATATTGCAGCTTTTGGCAACCGGGAAAAAGACCGGTGTGTTGGAGTTAAAAACATCCACCAGACAAAAAGAAGTTTCTTTTAAAAATGGTAATATAATTTATGCCTCTTCTGTAAATGCCTCTGAAGATTTGCTTGGAAATATGCTTTTACATCGTGGACGAATAACCAAAGAAGATCTGAATAGGGCTATTAAACTTCACAAACAAACCGGTCGTCAACTTGGCACAACTCTTATAGATATGAATCTTTTTGATAAAACAGAAATTGCCGAGTGTTTGAGAATCCAAATTGAAGAGATTGTGTACAATCTGTTTTCATGGCAAGACGGCGACTTTTATTTCCATGAAGGAAAAGCACCCCAAAATGCACCATTTTTGATTGAACTCAACACGATGAATGTTGTCATGGAAGGGACTCGACGTATTGATGAATGGCTTGAGATTCAAAAAGTACTTCCCCCTGATGATATCCTTTTAGCTTTGGCAACTTCTCCTAAAACAAAAAATGATGAAGTCCGATTTAGTATGGAAGAGTTTAGGGTTTTGTCACTAATAAACGGTGAAAGAACTTTAACGGATTTACTTACTATTTCTCCATTAGGTGAATTTGTAACCTGTCGGTCGGTGTATAAACTTATTCTCAATAAATTGATAGAATCTGCCGGAAAAAAAGAGGGTGAAGAGGAGATTAAAATAAACGAAGAAGAAATAGTTCTTGGTATTATTTTCAAACTCTACAATAATTGTTTCTACCGAATTCGGAACTCTGTTGATTCAATATTAGGAATGGAAAATAGTCGTTTTAGCAATTTTGTTGCACAATATAGGAATTCGGTTTTTGGGTATTTCCCCGGTGTTGACCCAAATTCCGAGTTAGCACCAAAAGTTGAGAATTTTATCGAAGCAGTTCACGCACTTCCAAAAGAAAACAGATACCACAAGCTTATGTCCGGTCTGGAAGCAATGCTTTCCGAGCAGTTGGAATATGTCTTTCAGTTACTTGGAGATGGAGTGTATCATCATGCGGTCAGTAAAGTAAAAAAAGAAATAGCAGAACCAATTGCATTTAAAAGAGAGCTTGTAAAACGTTATGCGATAGATGAAAATTTTTATAAATCAATTAAGCGAGCAGATAAAGTCATAAAAATGGTACGAGGGTAAGATGAAGAAAAATATTAGTATCCTAAGTTTGGTATTATTGAGCAGTGCCGACGCACATGCTGCAAATTTTGCCGTAATTACTCAACCTCCGACAATGTTGAGTGCGATTGTCTTTTTTGTAGGTATAGGCTGTTTGGTCGGAAGTATCAAAATTCTTTCTTTGATAAAAGGCGGATTGCTTTTTAAAAGCTGGCAAATCTTTTTATCTGCATTTATAGTGCTGATTATTTCTCAAGCAGCTAATTTAATTAATGATCTTGAAATATTTATCCTTCCGAGCTTTGTTGTTCCGGCTCTTCTACTTCTGGCTATCGGATTATTTATGCTTGGTGTTTTTGAAACAAAAAAGACTTTGGAATAACTGTATTATAAAGTTGACATAAGTTTTTATATGGTATATCTTTATACATTGAAGAATTATGTGATAATTGTAAAGTTTTGACTGGGAAATAGTTAGAAAAGAGATGATTAGTACTTTTGAAATAGATGAGCGGATTGAAAAATGTCGGAAAATTCTCGACGTTGATCCTAATTCACAGATATTTGCAGCTTTAGCAGACGCATACCGAAAAAAAGGTGATTTTGATAATGCCTTTCGTATATGTCAAAACGGATTGAGAATTCATCCGTCGTATGGTTCTGCTCATATTGTGATGGCAAAAATCAATCTCGACCGAGGGCTTTATGACTGGGCTATGGTTGAAGCCAAAAAAGCTGCCAAAATTGACGGAAAAAGCCGCACAATAGAGCTGTTACTTGCTGAGATTTATATTTATCGCGGAGAGTTTCAGTCTGCGGTAAAACTGTTGAAAAAATTACATCATACTGACCCTTATAATACCCAAATAAACAGACTTTTGGATATTGCTCAAAAAATTCCGGAAGAACAAAAAGCATTAGCTCGCTCGGACTATGGTGGTGTTCATTCTGATGAAGATAAAACAGTCATGACGACGACTAATAGCGAACTTGATAAAACAGAGGTTCTCACTCAAACTCCTGTTAAGGAGAGAGAAACTACCCTTGATGCCCAACAAGTGATTGATCGGGGTGTTAAAATAAGAGGGGTTGACGGTGTTTTTCTTGTCAATAAAGAAGGGCTGGTATTAGAATCCAATTGGACTCTTCGTATAAATTTAGAACTCTGCGGAGCGACCTTAGGTGATTTAAGTTTAATTCTATCGCAGGAATTGGTTGAAGCTTCTTTTGGAAATTTTAATACAGTTTTAATTGAAGCTGCAGAGTATACATATTATGTGAAACGGGTTGATATTGGACTGTTTGTGTTTGTTGCAGGAGAAAAATCAAATCTCGGTAGTTTACGAATGAAAATTGAAAATTTACTCGGGATGTACCGGTAAATAGTTTTGAGGATACATTATGGAAATTGATGGACGTATTATAAGACAGATGATTCTGTACTCATTGATAGTATTGATTGTACCTATGATTTTATTCCCGATACTGTTAGGTTCTGATATTATGAAATCATCATTGATGAAAGCCTCTTTTGCTTTTGCAATGATTGAATTTGTCTTTTATGGCTTCTGTGTTTATTTTTTCAACAAAGAGACGAATTTAACAAAACTTTTATTAAGTGCTGCATTATGTGTTGTTGGAAGATATTTTATGGGGGCAGTCTTAGGGCTTTTAATTGCGGCAATGTATGCTATGAGTGTTGGGATAGCACTAAGTTTTGGAACAGTAAGTTTTTGGCCGGCAGTTGTTTTACATATACTGGCGACACCCTTTATCTTAAAACCGTTATTTGTAGGACAAAAAGAAGTGAACAGATCAGAACCTCAACCATTGAAGGAAACTACACCTGAAAGAACTCCAATGACTGGAACAACATCATTTGTCGCTTCAGCTGAGACTCATCAGAAAGAACAGCCCCATGTGATGACAGATTATTCCGATTTTCATGCTCACAAGTCAAAACAAAAATCAAAGCAAACAAGATTGCAGTATGAAGACGGCTTTTTGAAAGCGGTGAATTATATCGGTGAAAATGGAGCAGTTTTGATGGCAGCTGTTGTTGATAATGAAGGTCTCTTGTTGTCAAGTTACCAAAGAGCAATGTATGAAGCTGAAAATGTTGCACCTTTGGTGCTGCCTATTATAGAACAGAATAAAATAACATTGCATAAAATGAAACTTAATGTGCCTGAAAAAACTGATTTGACATTTGAAAATCAAAGATTAGTAATCGCTGCAGAAAAATATTATACCTTGGTTATTATAGCTGAACGTTCTATGGATGATGTACTTAATATCCGAATTAACCAAGCTCTTGAAATGATAAGAATCTATACAGCAGAACGATATAGCGAAAAGCTTATTGGGAACGCGGAGAGAATATATGTATGATGTATTAAATGAACTGAACAAAACAACGGGTATTACCGGCTCAATGGTTGTTGGGAATGACGGCATTGTTATAGCTGCAGATCTTAATGAATCATTTGAGGGTGATACAATTGGTGCTTTAGCAGCGTCAATAACAGCAAACATCCAAAAATCTTTGGAACGATTAAATACAACACCGCTCAAACAAGTTACAATTGAAGCGGATGAAGGTAAATTATTTTTTACTGATGCCGGCTTAGGGATATTAGTCGTTACAACTGAAAAATCGGTTAATATCGGATTGATTCGATTAGAAATTAAAAATGCAATCAGTAAGTTAAAAGTGAATGCTTAACACAGGAATATTTCTATGGTTTCAATAAACTATGCATCAAGAGAAGTGTGCTGTAAAATTGTTTATTACGGTCCCGGACTGTCAGGCAAAACTACCAACTTGCTCTATGTACACTCTAAAGTTCCTTCTAACACTCGCGGGAAAATGATATCGCTTGCCACAGAAGCAGACCGCACACTGTACTTTGATTTTCTGCCTATTAATATAGGTTCCATAAATGGCTTTGCAGCAAAGTTTCAACTCTATACTGTCCCGGGACAGGTCTATTATAACGCCACTCGAAAGTTAGTTCTACGGGGTGTTGACGGAGTCGTCTTTGTTGCGGATAGTCAACCTGACAAAATGGATGAAAATATTGAATCTCTTTCTAACTTGGAAGAAAACCTTGTCGAGTACGGATACGATATTGATGATCTTCCGATTGTTATTCAATATAATAAATGCGATCTGCCGGGAGTTTCAAGTCCCGAACAGCTAAATCCGCAGCTTAACCCAAAAGGTCGTCCGTTTTTTGTTGCTTCTGCTACTGTCGGTAACGGTGTCTTTGACACGTTAAAAGGTATTATAAAATTAGTTTTGAATAAAGCAAAAGACACAGCAAAACCAAAACCACAAGCTACTACCGTACTCAGTGAACCGGAACAACCTAAGATACAGCCATCTGCTCAACAAGTAGTGCCACAACCCGCGGAATCTCCTCAAGCGGCTGTTTCTACTGTTACAACACCTGCGAAACCTGCCACCGATGATCAGTACCGACCATATCCGGGAAGTATGTCACAAAAAATAAAACAACCTATCGCAGAAGTATCTCATGCACAGCAGCAAGTGTGTACCGGTGTTTCTACTGAACAAGTTAATAATAAAGAACTGTCTTCAGAAAAACCATTAACTGATTCTGTCCCGCATGCTCCATCAATGGCACCGTCAGTAAAAACTCGTAAAGAGAAAAAACGTGGTTTCTTTAAAAGATTGTTCGGCTTAAAATAGTCGTCACGGAGGTCAAAATGACTGATGATAATTCAATTTTTTATGAAGAAGAAATTAACAAGATTGATGCGTTAATTTCAAAGATGTTAAAAGGAGCTGAAGCAAAATGTGCTCTCTTGGTTGACAAGGATGGACATCTGATCACTCGACAGGGGTTTACACATTCTCTTGACACAACTGCTTTAGCGGCATTGTTGGCAGGGTCATTTGCCTCGACAAAAGAAATAGCTAAACTTGTTGGAGAACCGGAATTCTCGGTACTTTTTCACCAAGGGAAAAAAGACCATATCCACATGTCCATCGTTGGTGAAAGGTCAATTTTAGTTGTGATTTTTGACGACAGAACAACAATAGGTATGGTACGTCTGTATGCAAAAGAGACAAGTGCAGAACTTCAAAACATTTTTACTGATATTCACAACTCCGACAGAGATGAACCATCCGGTATTGACGCTGATTTTACTTCACAGGCAGAAGACAAACTTGATGATATCTTCCAGGATTAGTTTGACTGCAATTTGTAAAATAAATAAAGAGAATAAGAGTAATGGCATCTGATTTAAGCATTATGCTGGTGCAAGCCGGTAAAATAACAACTGAACAAGCCGAGAAAGCAAAAGAGTATGCTGCAAAGAATAAAGAAAACTTTGAAGATGCTCTGGTAAATATCGGAGCAATATCATCACCGGATGAAATTGCAAAGTTCGTTGGGAAAAATCTTAAAATAGGTACTTTACGTCTTAACGATATAGAACTTAACCCGTCTGTTGTTAAACTTATTCCTTTAGATATTGCCCGTAAGTTTAAAGTTATTGCAATAACTAAATTAAATAAAAATTTATTAGTCGCAATTTCTGATCCAAACAATATCTATGTTTTAGATGCTATTAAATTTATTACCGGCTGTACGGTTCAACCCGTTATTTCGCCTGAAAAAGCTATCGAAAGAGCTATCGATGCATATTATGTAGACGCCGGTGCTTTATCTGAAATTGTAAAAGGGATGGAACTTGATTCAGATTTAGAAGTTGTTTCTGAAGAAGATGCTCCCTCGGAATCGGATTTACTTTCTCAAATTCAAGATAAACCACTTGTTAAATTAGTTGACTCAATTATTGGTGATGCGATACGTACCGGAGCTTCTGATATTCATTTTGAAATGTATGAAAAACGTATTCGTGTAAGATACCGTACTGATGGGGAACTTGCTGAAAAAGCACCTTTACCTTTTAAATATCGTGCTGCAATTGTTTCTCGTATAAAGATTATGTCGGAGCTTGATATTTCAGAAAGACGATTGCCTCAGGATGGACGTATTAAAATTAAAATTTCCGGGCGTACCGTTGATTTACGTGTTTCTGTTCTGCCAACAATTTTTGGTGAAAAAGTTGTTATGCGTATTCTTGATCCGATGGCTCTCATGGTTGATATGACCATACTTGGATTCAGAAAAGAAGATTTGAAAAAATTTGAAGATAAAATCCACCTGCCCTATGGTATTATTTTAGTAACAGGTCCTACCGGTTCTGGTAAAACAACAACCTTGTACTCAGCATTAAAACAGATAAATACTATTGATATAAATATTATGACCGCTGAAGACCCTGTCGAGTTTAACTTTGACGGTATTAATCAGGTTGCAGTGAAATCTAATATTGGTATGACATTTGCCGCAGCACTTCGGTCATTCCTTCGTCAGGATCCCGATGTAATCATGGTCGGTGAGATTCGAGACGGCGAAACTGCTGAGATTGCTATTCGTGCCGCTTTAACCGGTCACTTAGTTTTTTCAACTCTACATACCAACGATGCCCCTTCATCTATTAACCGTTTGATTGATATGGATGTACCTTTTTATCTCGTCGCTTCGGCAACAAAACTTATCATGGCTCAAAGAATGATGAAAAAGATTTGTAAAAACTGCAAAGAAGAGATAAATCTTACCGAAGAGCAGGTAAAAAGCCTGAAAGTTCCTGATTCTGTTCTTAAAGGTATTCGAGCCTTTAAAGGAAAAGGGTGCGGTGAATGTAATAATACCGGCAGATCAGGTCGTACCGGTATTTATGAAGTAATGCCTATTTCAACCGAGATTGAAAATCTTATTCTCAAAAAAGCAAGTGACTCAGAAATTCGCAAATGTGCTCTTAGCGAAGGTATGTTTTCTCTTAGAATGTGTGCTGTTGAGAAGATGAAAAATGGCGATGTTTCACTTGAAGAAGTCCTGAACACAACTTCTGCCGCTTCTTAAATCATATTTTTTAAATCAACTGTCTTTCAACTACTTACCTTACAAAAAACGTCTATTTTTCTTTCAAGAATTCATCTTTTTTACCGATACTACTATAGAAATATGTATTTTACATATTTATGAAAATCAACCCGGAGATATTTGTATGATTTCTTTACGTGAATTACTGGAACTTATGGTTAAAATGGATGCGTCTGATTTGCACCTCACCGTAGGCACTCCGCCTGTTGTAAGAGTAGACGGAAAATTACAACGATTAAATTTAGATTCTTTAACATCAGAACTGACTAAAAAACTTGGCTATTCAATGTTGAATGAAAAACAAAAATTAAAATTTGAACAGAATTCAGAATTAGATTTCTCATTTGGTATTGAACAAATGAGTCGTTTCCGTTGTAATATGTTTATGCAGCGAGGGAACCTTGCTATTGCTATTAGACAAATTCCGTATGAAGTGAAATCATTTGAAGAACTCGGACTCCCTAAAGTTATATCTGATTTTTCAAAATTACCAAGGGGATTAGTCTTAGTGACCGGTCCAACAGGTGCAGGTAAATCTACCACTCTTGCCTCTATCATTGATAAAATTAATAAAGAACGTGCTGTTCATATTATTACTGTTGAAGATCCTATCGAATATTTGCATAGACATCAAACAGCTATTATTAATCAGCGTGAAGTATTTTCTGACACACCTTCGTTTGCATCTGCTTTAAAATATGCACTTCGTGAGGACCCCGATGTAGTTCTTATCGGTGAGATGCGTGATTTAGAAACTATCGAATCGGCACTTTCAATTGCTGAAACAGGTCACTTGGCGTTTGCGACTTTGCATACTAATTCAGCAGCAGAATCTATCAACCGAATTGTCGATGCTTTTCCGTCAAATCAACAATCTCAAATTCGAGTATCACTCTCTTTTAGTTTACAAGCTATTGTTTCTCAAACTTTGATTCCCAAAATCGGTGGTGGTCGTGTAATGGCTATGGAAATTATGGTAGTTACTCCTGCGATTCGTGCGTTAGTACGTGATGATAAAGTACACCAAATTTATTCCATGCTGCAGGGTGGTCAGAAGTTCGGTATGAAAACGATGAATCAATCTTTATTTGAATTATATACGACAAATAAAATAACTATAAATGACGCAATGAATTATAGCCATAATGCACAGGAATTGGGTGAGATGATGTCTAAACATCAAAAAACACCCACTTTCTAATGAAAGTTAAAGGAAAGGAATAAGCTGTGCCAGTATTTGAATATAAAGGAAAGACTCTTGCCGGAGCTGCTGTTTCAGGTGAAATAAAAGCTGAAAATAAAGCAGAATTGGAACGGATTCTCAGACAGAATAGAATTCTTGTCAAATCAATTTCTAAAAAAGCTGCTAATATCGATATAAAATTCGGTACCGGAATTGCAAGACTTGATGTCTCTCGTTTTACAAGACAGTTTGCGACTATGATTGGTGCCGGTCTGCCCATGGTGCAGTGTCTGGACATTCTCTCAACTCAAATGGAGAATAAAGAATTAGCAAAAATTGTTGTACAGGTGAAAGATGGTGTCCAAGGGGGGGCGACCTTATCAGAAGCTCTCGCAAGACATCCCAAAATTTTTGATACACTATATACCAATATGGTTGAAGCCGGTGAAGTTGGTGGTGCCTTAGATGCTATTTTAAATAGACTTGCCGTCTATCGTGAAAAAGCAGATCAATTGATACGTAAAGTAAAAGGTGCCATGATTTATCCGGCTGTTATTGTATTTGTCGCAGCCGGTGTGACTATCGGTATGTTAACTTTTATTGTACCGGTATTTGCCAAAATGTTTGGCGGTTTAAATGCAGAATTGCCGGGACCTACTAAAGTTGTATTGATAATATCAAATTTTTTACAAGATAATTTCCTGTATCTTACAGTTGGTGGTATTGGCTTGATGGTTGCATTTATATGGTGGAAAAAAACACCTGCAGGAGCCTTAACTTGGGATAAAATTATGTTGGTTATGCCGGTTATCGGTACCTTAGTGAGAAAATCTTCTGTTGCAAGATTTACACGTACTTTGGGGACTCTGTTGGCATCAGGTGTTTCGATTATTGAAGCGTTAGAAATCACTGCAAAAACAGCAGGAAACTTGGTTATTGCAAAAGCTATTAACCAATCTGTTCTTTCTATTGCTGAGGGGGATACGATAACAGCCCCTCTCAAGGCGACCGGAGTTTTCCCGCCAATGGTTACTCAGATGATTTCTGTCGGTGAAAAAACAGGTGGTTTAGATGAAATGCTGAATAAAATTGCTGATTTCTATGACGAAGAAGTAGATGAAGCTGTCACAGCGTTGACATCTGTTATTGAACCAATAATCATTGTATTTATGGGTGTTATTATTGGTGGTATTTTGATTGCTATGTATCTGCCAATGTTTGACATTATCGGAAAAATTTAAAATAATTCTAAAAAGTATATTACAGCAAGCGGTGCCTAATAAGCACCGCTTCTTTTTCAAATGAACAAATTTAAAGTTCAAAACTGGTTTCTCCCATTTCGTTTAGCTCAATATATTATCTTGAGTGTTATTGTCGGTATATGGATGGGATATCCAAATTTTATGCATTTTCAATTTGTGTTGTATTCAATTGCGACACTTAGTTTTTCTCTTCTATTGGCAACGGACTATCGTCATAAATTACAGCATCTGACTTTATTTTTAATTATTTGTCAGTTTGTGCTGGAAATAGTTATTGAATCAAGTATCATTTATGCAACAGGTAATATCAATTCGCAGTTTTCAGTTCTTTTAATATTAACGATTATTTCTGCTTCGTTAGTATTTCGTTTAATAGGAACATTGCTGACGGCATCGACAGTTTCAGTTGCCTATGCACTTATTATCTGGTTTGGATTTGGAACTGACGCTATGCCGCGTTTTACTATACATGCCTTGCAAACTATATTTGCGGTCGGCGATTCAATTTTCTATCCAATTTTTATGCATATGCTCATCTTCTATCTCATTGCATTTATATCTGGTTATCTTGCTGAACGTCTTCGCAAAAGAGACCAAGAGCTTGCTGAGGCATCATCGGCACTTCAAAAAGCAAAACTTGAAACAGATGATATTTTAAAAAATCTAAATTCAGGATTACTGTCTATTGACAGAAGTGGAACAATAATTTTTTTCAATAAAGCAGCAGAAAAAATACTCGACTACAAAGAAGAAAATATAAAAGGGGTTGCATGTACTACTGTATTTTCTGAACGGATGCCAGAACTTGCCGAAATTCTTATGCAGGGGATAAAAAATCATATCGCCTATCCAAGAAAAGAAGTAACTGTTATTAACAACAGAAAAGAATCTATACCGGTAGGATTATCTACGTCGGTTTTAACCGAAAAAGGTAATCAAATCAGAGGTGTTATAGCAATTTTTACTGATTTAACTGACGCAAAAAAACTTGAATCGAAAGTACGTATTTCTGACCAATTAGCAGCTGTTGGTGAATTAGCGGCATCTATTGCTCATGAAATACGAAACCCCTTGGCAGCAATTTCAGGCTCTGTTGAAGTCTTAAAAGATGAACTTGATGTTTCTGAAGAAAACGCAAAATTGATGTCGCTTATTGTTAAAGAGTCTGATAGATTAACTCATATTTTAAATGAATTTTTAATATATGCTCGAATTGACAGACCTTCTTATAACAAAGTTGAACTGCTGCATTTAATTTCTGAAGTTCTTGAGATAGTATACCATCACAAATCGTATCATAACGGTATTAAAGTCAATATTGAATCGGATGAATCAATGATTTATGTAAATGGAGATGAAGGACTTATAAAGCAGCTTTTGTTGAATTTAGTTGTGAATGCCTGCGAAGCGATGGGGACAGATGGGGGAGAGTTGACCTTTCGATTGGCTTGGCACGAATCAACAGGTCTTGTAGAGATGTATGTGCAGGATACTGGTCCCGGAATTGAACATCATCTTCTAAAAAATATTTATCAACCTTTCTATTCTACTAAAAAAGAGGGAACAGGATTGGGACTTGCGATAGTACATCGTGTTTGTACGGCTCTTGATTTATCGGTGCATATTAGCTCTCAAATGGGAGAAGGGTCTACTTTTATGGTAGTATTTAAAAAGTTTGTCTCTCAAACAGACACAGATTCAATATCTGTTGAAGAATACGCCTAAATTTTTTTATTTTTTTCATTTATTTCTTCTTGTTTTTCTTTTTTAAGTGTATAATTTATCATACAAAAATAATCATTTAAATATGGAGCATTAGATTGAAAAAAATACATGCTTTACTGTTAGCTGTAATAGTTGTTACATCCTTCGGATGTACACCATCATTTACTCTTACTGAAAAAAACTTTCAGGAATATAAATTCCAAGTTGCAACGGCGGATAAGGGATATTCACTTGAAATGCCGGAAGTCTACGATGATTTATATCGCAGTAATCTTCTCAACCTCGGTGGTGTCTTGGATACTACTTTGGTTAGAAATTATATAGATTCTTTAGTTTTTGACTCATTAATAGGGTTTGAAGCGGACGAGATAAACTTAAGTGAATATTATTATCAATACCGCTTATATAAATTACGTTATTACGACTTATTACTAAGGCAATTCTTAAAGAAAATGGTGTATGATAAAGCAGAGTCAGATTCTTTGGAAATTGTAGATTATTATTATGCCAATGAAAAATTGTTTGCTATTGATGAGCAAATTAATTTATATCACATCCTATTGACTAAAAATTCATTATTAAACGGTCCTGATTCTTTAAAATTCAGAGAGTTAAACGAAGAAGATTTGGAAAATGCAGTTGTTTCTTTAGTCGATTCGGTAAAATCTTTGATTACTTCACCAGATAAATTTCCTGAAATAGCTTCACAGTTTTCAGAAGATGTTGGTGCTAAAAAAGGAAGAGGATATGTTGGATGGACCAAAAGAGGTAAATATCCCGACCCGTTTGATTCTGTTGCCTTTACATTAAGAAATGGCGATATTGGCGGACCTTATCAAGATGATAACGGATGGCATATTATAATGGCTGATGAATACTACCCGGCAGGTCTTCAACCTATAAATAATAACTTATATATTGCTGCGAAAAACTCTCTCCAGACAGTTAAAACCAATAAAATTGGTAATCATCTTATTGATTCTCTACTTGCAGATTATGATGTAGTAGTTAACAAAGATATTGCCGATAAAAATGTTTATATTGTAGATGGACAGACGTGGGGGGCAATTATTAACGGTATAGATACTATTGATTGTAACGAGGCACGCTCCTTGGAACAATCTTATAGAGAAAAATTTAATGTTCTCAATACAACTCCTGAAATGAAAGCAAAATTATTTAGACAATTAGGTGAAAG
>CALCCW010000132.1:0-5264 GCA_937900185.1 uncultured candidate division Zixibacteria bacterium
GGTTTCTCGATTTGTCCTGCTATGTTCTTGTATTTTTTTTTTTTTCAAGCAGAAGACGGCATACGAGATATATCAGTGTGACTGGAGTTCAGACGTGTGCTCTTCCGATCTAAAGGTACAATGCGTGACCGTTTTATATATGCCAGGTTGAGAGATTAAAAATCTATATATATAATTGAGACACACCACAGCCTTTCTTTTAGGAACAGACAGGAATGTCTGTCCTACCAATAAATCTATCTCTGTATTTACATATATCCATATCTCCTCTCCGTGCTTGCCACGGAGTTCGGAACAGGAACAAGACGGCAGTATTTTTGTAGGGCGGAAATCTTTAGCATTTCCGCCAACAATGGCAGAACCACTAAAGGGTTCTGCCCTACAAGACCGTTTCTGCACTGGTTTCCGTCTCCGACGGAAAGGAGTTTCTGAATATTCGTAAATTTACAGATAACTTGAAGACTTTATTAATAGCAGACACATAGGTCCGCCTCTACGAAAAACTTATAACTTATATAATTATTTAAAATTAGAGCTAACTCCCCTTTTCCCCCTAAAAGTTCAGCATCTCCTGTTCGGATTTTGGTTCTTCAAAAGTCGCCTTGACTCTGTCTAAAAAAGTAATCGTCTCCTCATCACAATAGTCCGATTTTGTCCATGGCAGACGGCAGAACCCTCCGTGAGCGTAAATCATGACAATCTCGCCATACACACCATCTTTGAGATATACCTTATGCGATTCCTCTTTGTGTGATGCCATTACCAAAGTTGTCGGAGTCAACAATCCGGGGTCAATATTAACTGTACGAAAAGGGTAATTATCAATATTATCGGAAAACTGTGCCTCAATTTTATAACATGCAGCCTTAATAGAGGTCAGAGAATCACGTGAAATGTTTTTTTCAAATGAGAAAAACCGATGCGAGAGTTTATTTCCCATCTCTTCGGTATAAAGCGGAGCCTGTTCGCACTCAACCTCAAGTGTTTCATACTGAATTTTGCCAAACTTTCTTTCAAGAACATTCAAAGCATCAGAAAGTGCATCTAATGAAGAATAAATAATTGAGACAATCAGTTTGCCGGGTGGAGGTTGTTTTATACGAGCCATAGCAAATGAGTAAAATATTTCTAAACTAAAATCAACAAAAAGATTGTGTCCTTTTATTTTTCTATAAATACTTAAGCCCACAATTTAAAAATATAAATAGATAAAATATTTGTTGACAATACTGTACATTTAATATAACATTATTATCGCTAGGGTGAAGTTAAGGGGGGCACACTTTAATTTTACCACCAATAAAAAACTAAATAAAATGATAAAAAGAAGTTATATCCGGATAGCTTTTACTAGTTAGTAATGTAGTTATAATTATAATAATTTTTCTGTCATGGAGGTGGTACATAAGAAAAACATGTAATGCGTGGCAACTCTGTCACAATAAATAAACTAAATCTAATAATTTAATGTTAATCAACTTTATGGAGAATTTAATAATGAAGTTTTCTTTTAGAAATTTATTGATGTTAATAGTGTTTATATCCGTACTCTTAGGATCTAATGTTTTTGCAGTAGTTGAAGGCGTAAGAGTATCAACGCCGGACACTTGCTGGTATACAGGAAATTTTATAGATGTACCAATTAATCTTAATTGGACAAAATGGGGTAAATTTAAAAGTTATTGTCCAGAAACTATATACTCTGTCCCAAATGATCCGGCAACAAATACAAATCGATGTAAGGAATGGAATGCTCCGACATCGGAAATGTATTCATTTCAAATGGAATTTTCTTTTGATTCTTACCGTATGAACGCAGTTACCGCAACTGGTTCGGAGATAATCGGAGATTGGCCTCCACTATATTTTGAAATTAATAACAATGCAGGAACAATTAAAATTTCCGGGGCCAATGTAAATCCAATTGATCTAAGTAGATTCAATAACAATCCTACCGAATTGATCAAAGTTGGATTTCTTATTTCTGGATCCCCCGGAAATAATACGGACTTTGAACTTGTTTCATTCCAATATAATGAAGTAGATCCTTTATATGTCTATTGGGGAAATAATGATGTAAATGGATACGAAGATGCCAAATCTATTGGTAATCTTATGATTTGTGAACGTGAGTATTTAAGTGGTAAAATTACGTACAGTGCCAACAAAACGCCAATTTGTGATGCCGATGTCACTTTGGTCTATTACCCTGATGCAGATGTACCTGATGCTCCTGCAATAGATAACAAAACGGTTAAAACGAGCTGTGAATCTAGTTGTGAAGATGATTGTCGTGGTTCGTATATGATTACTGATATAGTAGACGGTTATAACTATTGTCTTTCTGCTTGGAAGGATGATCAGTACGATAACGCAATCACAGCTTTCGATGCATCACTTATTTCCCGTTATGTCGTTGATATGCTTAACCTTAATAATAGTCAACTAATGGCTGCTGATGTCTCAGGAGATGGAACTGTTTCAGCTTTTGATGCTTCATTGATATTACGTTATCTTGTTGGTAGGTTACCTGACCAACCGTATTTCCCTAATAAGGCATATGCTCATACAAACTGGATTTTCTTTGCTGATGATTATGAAAGTGATATGACAGAAATCTGTTTTAATCCACTTATAAGATCTTACAACAATCAAGATTTTCAAGCTATGATTCTTGGTGATGTCTCGGGTAATTGGGGTATGTCTTCTGCGGGAAAAATTAATGCCCAAAAAGAAAATACCTTTCAATTGAAAGTTGCTTCTATAACTTCAGAAGAAACAGTATATGAACTTAGGTCAACTCGTTCCAATGTTTATGGATGTCAGTTTGATATTGTCATCCCTGAACAGACTTCAGATGTTAAAGTACTCAATAACAACGGTTGGAGTTTTGAAACAAATAAATCGGATAGAACTATTCGCGTTGCCGGAGCAGGAGCAATATCTATTTCCGATAATGTAATAGCCGAAATAATTGTTAATCAAACTTCAGATATGAATATTTCTATTGAAAATATGGTGGTTAACGAATCAAAAGTGTTAGGTTCAATTAGTTCTTCAAATCCTGATGGTGTCCCGTCAGGCTTTTCACTCTTTGATGCGTACCCTAATCCATTCAACCCCGAAACTAACATCTCATTTTCATTGGCTACAAAAACTAAACTTGAATTAATTGTATATAATCTTGTTGGTCAAAAGATAAAGACAATTGTCTCGGGTGAATTTGAAGCCGGTGCCCACTACGTTCGTTGGGACGGTACAAATGAATCTAATGAGAAAGTATCTTCGGGCATATATTTCTATCGTTTAGAAACATCTTCATTTACTCAAACGAAGAAAATGGTTGTTCTGAAATAAAGTTAACCGCCGAAACAAGGGACAACAACTTTGTTGTCCCTTATTAAAATGGAGTAAATAATAATGACAATGTTAAAAATAATCTTTATGATTTTTCTTTTGATTCAGACAAGTGCTTTTTCCTCTGAAATTGGGTTGAACTTCTCTTTCTACAATAATAATGATACCCTATACGGAGACATTACACTCGAAAATTTTCAAAACTACCCGGATCGTATCTATAGTACTGAAATAACTTTTGAGTTTGATCCAACTGTCATTTTATTAGATACCATTATTTTCGATAGCTCTATTTTTGAACAATGGAGTAATCTATATTCTATTGATAATGAAACAGGTATCTGTATTGTAGTAGGCTCGGGTATTACTGCTATAGAAACACAAGGTAGAATGGTGAGCTTAACCTTTTCTGTCTTAGATACTAATATTTTTGTAAACCCTGAAGATTATATCACACTTACTCAATTTGTACTAAATGAAGATGTTCTCTACCCAATTCCTACTGATATTATTGAACAGTTAAATAACCTACCTCAGGATTTTACTCTCAAACAAAATTATCCGAATCCTTTTAATCCAACTACTACCATAGAGTTTTCACTTAATCGTAAAACTGATGTAAAACTTTCCATTTACAATATGATGGGACAAAGCGTAAAAACATTACAACAAGGTAAACTGGCTGCCGGCACATATTCCTATATATGGGACGGTCGTAATCAATTAAATCAAAAAATCGCAAGCGGTACATATCTATATCAATTACAAACCGACGAGAGGGTACTTGTAAATAAAATGATTTTACTAAAATAATAATTTTTCACAAAAAACTATTCTTCCAATGACAGCTGATGTTAAATTGTCATGTTTTATAGTAATGTCTCCTATGAAAATATCACCATAAACTTCATGTTTTAAATTTTAAAACTTTCCTTTTTACTTTTATTAATCGATACTACTCTAACAGGTGTCTAATGGTTAGGCATACTTGGTTGAAAAATAGAATGGAACACCCTTCACCTCTTGTTTTAGGGTGACAAGTAAAAGGATTACGATGGATAAATTTATTATAAAAGGTGCAAAGACTCTCAAAGGGTCACTAAAAGTTGAAGGTTCCAAAAATGCTGCTCTGCCGATTATCTTTGCTACTCTCCTGATAAAAAAAGGCGAAACAACAATAACAAATATCCCCCCTCTGCGTGATATTTTTACTGCTATCAAAGTGCTTGAATATCTGGGTGCCAAGGTCAACTATGATATTGATGCCCACGTAATGACTGTCGATGCATCATATGTTCATCAATATACTGCTCCGTACGAACTGATGCGTCAAATGCGGGCATCATTTTTGGTTTTAGGTCCGATTTTAGTCCGAATGGGAGAGGCTCAAGTATCGCTTCCCGGTGGATGCGTCCTTGGCTCTCGACCGGTTGATTTTATTATTGAAGGATTTCAAAAACTGGGAGCAACAGTTACTGAAAAAAAGGGATATGTTATTGCCGAAGCTAAAAAACTGAACGGCGGGAAAATATATTTTGACAGACCATCACACACCGGAACTGAAAATATTCTCTATGGTGCTGTCAATGCAAAAGGAAAAACTGAAATTTTTAATGCCGCCTGCGATCCGGAAATTGTCGATGTTGCCAAGTTTCTCAACAAAGCAGGGGCAAAAATCAAAGGTGCCGGAACACCTCATATCGTTATTGAACCTGTTAAAGAACTCAAAGCAATAGATCGGAAGAGCGTCGTGTAGGGAAAGAGTGTAGATCTCGGTGGTCGCCGTAGCATTAAAAAAAAAAAACACAACACGATGAAGACAACTGAACACTCCCTCTCGCACTCAGAACACTGTCACATTGTTACTCTCAGTCAGAGATGCCGGTCGCCTGTTGGTATCATCGTTC
>CALCCW010000133.1:0-17651 GCA_937900185.1 uncultured candidate division Zixibacteria bacterium
GACACGATTGAGAGTACACAGACTGAGTGTGTGAGGTCGGATAGTGCGTGTAATAGAATTGTGGTGTTGAGATCACAGTAGATTGTGTTTTTTTTTTTTTTTTCTGTGTTTTTTTTATTTTTTTTTTTTTCAAGCAGAAGACGGCATACGAGATATATCAGTGTGACTGGAGTTCAGACGTGTGCTCTTCCGATCTCAAAATTCTCTTTAATAATTTTAGACACAACCTGATCAGACATTCCAAAATATGTCCCGCTTTTATCTCTAAACGGTCTCATTTGGTCAACTTGTTTTTCACTCCAGCTAGTTTTCACATGTAAATTTGTAGGAATTTGTTTGATATACCATTTTGTATTTGCTAAAGACAAATTAACAACAGCTACATCAGGTCTAATATTATACACATCCTGTAAGCACCACAATGTAAATGTATCATTATCGCCAACTGTGAATAACACTGCATTTTGTTCAGCTGATGTGAGCAGATTCCACCCATAGTCATAGGCGATATAATTATTTGCTCTACTTGCTAACATATAATTATTGGCAAATGCTGTTATCGGAGCTAAAAAGAGCAGACTCGAAAACAGTGTGAGAGGTATTGAAAGACTTTTTATATGTTTTTCTGACCACTCTTTTACTAAAGACACAATAAATGAAAAGCCGACACCAATCGCAAGAGCAAACAATATAAATGCCGGTGTAAAGAAATAATCTCTATCACGAACTTCCAAATAGTCTTGACCTGTCTGCGTCATTCTGGTTCCATCGGCAAAATTCATATATAACACTAACCCGACAGACGCTAAAAATATGACTAACAATAATGGAACTCCTATTGATTCCCGTCGCCTGATAACTTCCCAAATACCAAATAATCCTATAATAAAAAATGGTAAGAATGACACTCTGTTGGTACCATACTGTTCCTGCAGATACCCCCAAAAACCCATATGACGATATGTACCAAACTGGTTCTGCCATGAACCTCGACGCTTAAACATCCGCTCAGTCATTGACATAGAACCATATTGTTTTCGTTCAATATAATTAATAGTTGACTGAATTGATGACCCCGGATTATTTTCATTCATCACCGGGTTTTGTTGTGACCGAATAGGAATATACAAATGAGTTGAATAACCTATAAAAGCAACAACTACAATCATCAACGCATTTTTCCATCCGGGTAGTTTTTTTGTAAGCCCTAATCCAATTATCAAAACCGATGCTGCCAGCATCCCAAATAAAAATGGTTTCACACCTATCATCACAAGCGAGACTCCGCCAACAGCAATAAGATTAAGCCAGTTAATGTTTTTAGCAAATCGTAAGAGAAACAAAAGAATAAAAACAGACGAAAGAATTAAAAATGGTTTATACGAAGCATACCCATGTATTGGATATAGAAAGAGAACCATAAATAAGCTGAACAATGCAAATAACGATGCAATCAAATGATGTTTTTTCTCATCTTCGGTTCCCCTGCTTTTCCAATAAACAAAGAAAAAATAAACTCCAAGAATCAGTAATGCGACAAAGCCAATTTTACCTACAAAATGAAATACTGTGCTTACCGACTGAAAACGGGCAACATCTGAAACAGTTAACAATTCGCCAACTAATGGAAGCGAGGATAAAACAAATCCTGCACCAATTGCCATATAGACAGAAGGTATTTTTTCAAATGTAAAGATATAAAACAGATAAAAGAAAAATACGATTACTAACGGAATATAAAATCCAACTTCTCCCGGGTTTGATGAAAACGCAAAAATTATATATAACTCAAAAAGAAATAGAGTGCCAAAAAGATACCAAACATTTTTAGAGGTTGATTTCTCTATAATAAAATACAACGAAATAATCGGTAGAATCAAAAAAGTTGTGAGATGTACTCCAACTCCTAAGAATACAATAAAGAATATAAGATACATCAATTTATCAGCAAAAACTGTCCCCTTCTTTTCCCAATACATAAGTGAAAGCCAGAACACCGAAGTCAGCATCATCATTGATAAACCATACACTTCAGCCTCAACGGCATTATTCCAATTTGTCACAGCAAAGGCAGTTAAAAATGCTGATGAAGCAGCCCCTCCATATACAATTAATTTATTAATAAAATTATTCTCGGGCTTAAGTGACATATTCAAAATCTGTACAGCAGAAAAATAGATAAATAAAGCAGTAAATGACGATGATACTACCGACAACAGATTAACTCTTACAGCATAGTCTGCTGCTATAGGTAAAAGCGAAAAAATACGACCAAGTAAAATATAAAAAGGCGAGCCGGGAGGATGCGGAATCTGCAATTTTACTGCTGCTGCAATAAACTCACCGCAATCCCAAAATGATAAAGTAGGAGCTTTTGTAAGATTATAGACAGTAAAGACTATCGCCCATACAAAAAAGCCTACTATAAGATTGGTTTTATTTAAAAATCGCTTATTTTCGTTCATCTAACTGCTTGTTTGACAATAAATTCCAAATTAAGTTTTCATCTTAAATATACCGAATCAATATATGAATAAATTCAATACTTGGCAAACCATTTAACCGCTTGGCTCTCATCTGAATATTGTAAGAAATTGTGCCTGATTTGTTCCAAAATAATGAAAAATCAGTTTGAACGAATTATTCTTTTAAGCAGTTGAATCTGTCCGGCGTGATATAAATCATGTGATGAGATACCATAAATTGTCTGAATATAACTTACTTTAGAATTTTTGGGATTCTTATTTAATTTACTTTCAGGAAATTGCTTAATAGCATTTCTGAGACGGAAATGATAATCTTCAAGTAGGGATAAATCAATTTTCCAATCGTTGAGAATTGGATTTTTAGGAAGTTTTGGGAAATCAGACGGTTTCCGTGGGAACTCACCCTTTTTGCCTCCGACCAGTCTTCGCAGAACAACATATTTCCAATATGCACAATGCAGTGATATCTCCCAAATATTATGACGTTTTCCTTGAGGACGATACAATAACTCAGGTAGTTTTAACCCTTTCAATGAACCCCGCAGGTTTGTCCCATGCCATGCGGTATGGTCGTACGATTGGTCATAGATTTCTAAAAGTAGATTTATTTTTTCAGATTTTTTCAGCATATCGTTTCCCTATTGATAAGAATATATAGCACAAAAATAAGACAGGAGCAATAAAAAAAGGCAGGGCTCAAAAGCGAGACTTTCCCTACTTGTTTAAAATCATCTGTAAATCTACAGGGATTCAGAAACTCCTTTCCTGCGTAGGCAGGAATCCAGTGCAGAAATATATGAGCTAATTATCCCAAACACAAATGATAAAATAAAAAAAAATCGACAATAGTGATTGTGAATCAACAGTTAGTTTATTATTTTTTAACAATACTTAAGATAAAGAGGAAAACACTTATGGATGAAAAAGTTAAACTGATTGAATGTTCGTACTGTGAATCAAAGGTAAGTGCTTCAGTTATCGCAACCCATGAATATCGTGATGTTGATGGATTACCTGGTGCCTATTATTTTCTCTTATGCCCAATTTGTAATGAACCCATGGTCGGAGTCGCTGATTTAGAACAAGTTGGATATAATGAATGGAATCTTTCTGAACCAGTACGATTATGGCCTGAACCACCAGACAATATTCATCGAAGTATCCCTAAATTGGTAAGTAATTCTATTCATGAAGCAAAATTATGTTTAAAAGCCACAGCATTTTCAGCTTGTACTGTTATGTGTGGAAGAGCATTAGAAGCTATTTGTAAAGAGCAACTATCTAAAAAAATCATGCTCGCAAAAGGTTTGAAAGAGTTGAAAGATAAAAAAATAATTGATGGTAGAATTTATTTATGGGGTGAAACACTTCGAAAAAGAAGAAATATAAGTGCTCACCCTTCTGAAGAAGATACTACCAAAGAGGACGCAACAGACATTTTAAGTTTTACTACAGCGATATGTGAATATATTTATGTTTTAACAATAAGATATGAAGAATTTATTGATAGAGAAAAGAACAGAAAGAATAAATAATATACATAGTAAACGAACCTACGTCTGCCAAAGATTAAAAAATGGCGGAACCACTAAAGGGTTCCGCCCTACAAATAAACTGACTGGATTCCCAATCAAGTTGGGAATGACATTAGTATACACCCTTCGACAAGCTCAGGGTGACAAATCACAAACTTACCGCATGTTTTTAATCAGTTGATCAGCAAATGCTGTAGTACCAACTTTTTTCGCACCTTTCATCTGACGATGTAAATCATACGTTACAGTTTTTTTGTCAATTGTCTTTTGCATAGTTTTCCGAATCATATCACCTGCTTTACCCCAACCAAGATAGTCAAGCATCATAGCAGCAGACAAAATAAGAGAACTTGGATTGATAACATCTTTGTCAGCATATTTAGGAGCAGTACCATGAGTTGCTTCAAACAAACCAATATAATCACCCATGTTCGCACCCGGTGCCATACCTAAACCGCCAACTTGAGCAGCACATGCATCGGAAAGATAATCACCATTTAAGTTTGGAGTTGCCAAAACATCATATTCATCAGGACGAGTTAAGACCTGCTGGAAAATAGAATCGGCAATACGGTCATTAATAAGGATTTTATTTTTAGGCATTTTGCCTTTGTATTTACCCCAAAGCTCATCCTCGGTTACAATCTTGTTGCGGAATTCTTTAATTGCAAGCTCATATCCCCAGTCTTTAAAAGCACCTTCGGTAAATTTCATAATATTACCTTTGTGAACAAAAGTCACCGAACGACGTTTGTTATCAATAGCAAACTGAATAGCTTTGCGTGCTAATCGTTTTGAGCCGGTAACAGAGATTGGTTTGACACCAATACCGGAATCAGAACGAATAGTCGTTTTCATATTTTTGTTTAACCATGTGATAACTTTTTTACAATCTTTGGTACCTTTTTTCCATTCGATACCGGAATAGACATCTTCGGTATTTTCACGGTAAATGACAACATCAAGTTTTTCAGGATGTACAACAGGAGAACCTACACCTTTGAAATAATTCACAGGACGAACACATGCATACAGATTCATAAGTTGACGAAGTGAAACATTCAATGAACGGAAACCACCACCAATAGGAGTAGTTAAAGGACCTTTAATAGCGACATAATAATGCTTAATAGCATCAACTGTTTCTTTTGGCAGCCATTCTTTATAGATATCGTTTGCTTTTTCACCGGCGTAAACTTCCATCCAGGAGATTTTCTTTTTCCCTTTGAAAGCTTTTTCAACAGCCGCATCAACAACTCGAACAGTAGCTTTTGTAATGTCACGACCAATACCGTCACCTTCGATAAACGGGATGATAGGTTTGGCAGGGACAACAAGTTTTTTGTTTTTAACGGTTATCCGTTTTCCTGTTTTTGGAACTTCAATGTTTTTATATTTTGGCATTCTTCTTTTATCCTTTATAGCCAACTACTTTAAGCAGTTTTTTGTATGTAGACGCAGAACCTTGCAGTGCTTTCAATTCAGCTTTTGTTAATTTTAATTCTAAAATAGATTCAACACCTTTTGCACCTAAAATAACAGGGGCACCAATATAAATATCTTTGATACCGTATTGACCTGTTAAGTAAGCAGATGCCGGAAGTAATTTCTTCTCATCGTTAAATACTGCTTTACACATATCAGTTGCAGCAGCAGCCGGAGCATAATATGCAGAACCGGTTTTGAGCAATTTAACAATTTCACCACCGCCGCCCTTGGTACGTTCTGAGATAGCTTTGATACGGTCTTTTGGCAATAGTTCGGTAATAGGAACACCCGCAACAGTTGTGTAACGAGGAAGCGGTACCATTGTATCGCCATGACCACCTAAGACCATAGCATTTGTGTCAGACATCGCAACACCTAATTCCATAGCGATAAAAGAACGCATACGAATAGAATCAAGAACACCTGCTTGTCCAAACACACGGTTTTTCGGAAAACCGGTAACTTTTTGCATGTGATATGTCATAAGGTCAAGCGGATTTGAAACAACAATAACAAATGCTTTAGGAGCAAACTTCTTGATGTTTTTTCCGGCGATTCCAACAATCTCAGCATTTTTGGATATCAAATCTTCTCGAGACATCCCCGGTTTACGCGGGAATCCTGCTGTCATAATTACAATGTCAGCACCTTTAATATCTTTATATTTCGTTGTTCCTGTAACCTTTGCATTATAACCACGTACAGGGCCGGCTTCAGTTAAATCAAGAGCTTTCCCTTGAGGGACACCGTCAACGATATCAAGCATAACAACATCGGCAAAGTTTGCTTCTGCTAAATACATTGCACATGTAGCACCGACATTTCCGGCACCAATAACTGCGATTTTTTTATTCATTTTCTAATTCCTTTAAAATACTGTTGTTTGTTAGTATTTATTAATAATATTATTTACTTTTCAAAACAAGATGAGCAGCATCATACACTACTCCTATTTTTATTTCTTTATTTATTGCCGCAAGTTCATGTATAAAATTTGAGATATTATCAATCGGTGTATAAAACAGTGTTGAAACAATATCATCATCCAATGTTGATTTCACAAAAATATTTATTCGTTTACCTATATCGTTCACCCGTTTTATCTTATGGGAGCCAAATGTCACCTTGCCGTCTTTTGGACAATTATTTTTTTTGTCCCAATTTTCCGCTAATTGATAAAAGTAATCAGACCCTATACCCTCGGCACATCCTGAACAAATAATTACAGCACCGTTATCTTTTACAAGCAACTGATTATTTTCCAAAGCTTTCTGAGCTTGATAGATTGACCTGTCAAGAGGAGGTAAAATCTCCAACAAGAGAACATCATATTGATAATCACAAGTTATTGAATAAATTTTCTTCGCAGCATTAACAGCATCATAAAAAGAATCTTTTAATGACCCAAAAGCAAGATGTGCTAATTTCTTATTTGAATCAGTAACAACCTGCAGACTAAAAATATTTTTTTGATCAATCATTTCTAAGATTGATTCCAAATGCTCTGCAACCGGATTACCCTGTAATTTTAGTGGTGCACAATCTAAAGAATTCGCCTGATTATGATTTCGCTCTATTGTGTTAAAATCAGCCAATCCGGGAACAAGTGATTTTCTTCCGCCTGTAAAACCCGCAAAATAATGAGGTTCGACCGAATTGATTACCCACACTTTGTCATGGGTAAATAATTTTTTATTAAGAAAAACCTCTTTACCAAAAGAATCTATTCCTATTGACTGCAGTTCTTCTAAGTTATGACAATCATGAGCATATACAGAGTTTTTTATTTCATCATATAATTCACCAAAGATAACGATGTATTCAGCATCAGACGGTTTTTTATGAGTTCCGCATGCCACTAAAAATGTTGCCGAATTAAACTGTTGGGGAGCAAACTTTTTAAACCAACTGAGAAGAAGTGAAATTGGCGTACTTCGATGAGCATCATTGACAACAATAAGAATATTCTCAGAACCAAGCAATGAAGAGATTTGAGAATTAAGAAATGCTTCTTTAAAAGAAACATAATCCATATTGTAATCTATTGCCATAGGTTTATAAGTATCGACAGTAATAGAATCAGGAAAATCTATTTTCAGCGTATCATCCATATATGCCAATTCGATTTCCAACAACAAATAAACCCTTTAAAAAAAAGCCGCAATATATATTGTACTGCGGCTTACCATATTAGTTAAAAAAGAATTCTATTTCTATCTTGGCATTTTCATCTGAATCAGATGCGTGTACCGAATTCTTTTCAATATTAACAGCTATTTCATAACGGATAGTACCACAATCAGCATTAGCGGGATTGGTAGCACCAATACATGTTCTTAAATCAGAGACCGCATTTTCTTTTTCCAAAACCATAGGAACAACCGGTCCTGAAGTCATAAATTTGACTAAATCATCTAAAAAAGGTTTCCCCTCATGAACAGCATAAAATTTACGAGCTTGTTCTTCGGTCAATCTGACCATTCTCATCTCGGCAACTTTATAGCGTGCTTTTTCCAACCGATTGATGACATGACCAATTAAATTTCTTTCGGTTGCATCCGGTTTAACTATTAATAAAGTACGACTCATGTGACTCCTTTTATTTCTTTTTTATTTTCATCGCTTCATCATACCCGATTTCGATAGCTTTCTTATTTCTATCTTCTGTACCCCGTGGAGCTCTTGCTAAAACTGCTTCCGTGAGGGCTTCTTTTGAAAAAAGATCTGTCAAGGCACAAATTGCACCTAATGCCATCACATTAGAAACCACAATAGAACCGATTTCACTTCGGGCTAACCGAGTAAACTCTAATCCATAATAATCATCGGTCGGTATATCAGTAACCAGAGAAGTATCAATAATAAGAGTTCCGTTTTCTTTTAAATCACCATAATATTTATCAAGTGATTCCTGCGTCATAGCCAAAAGCAGGTCAAGTTTCATAGCTTTTGGATAATAGATTTCATTATCAGAAATAACAACATCAGCTTTTGAAGCTCCACCTCGTGCTTCCGGTCCATAAGATTGAGACTGAATAACAGATTTATTACCGGACTGCCCAACAGCTTCACACAACACAACCGAACCAAATATCATTCCCTGCCCGCCTGAACCCGAAAGACGAATTTCAAAACGGTCGTGAGGAATCTCTATTTTATCAAGTATTTTAGACATAATAAACGGTTCACCCTTTCTTGGCATCAACGATTTTTTGGTATTCGTTACAGAACTCGGTTATTGTATTGTCCTCGTGCAATTTACCGATAACAAATTTACCTTCAAGTTCTTCCGGTTCCATCTTTTTTGCTTTACCGGTAGTTACAGAATTATCTTTAAACTGTTCAAGCATTGCCGGAGCATCACCTTTACGATTTAATCTGCCATAATATGTATGACAATTTGAAATAACTTCAACAAGTGAAAAACCTTCATGTTCCATAGCAGCCATAATTATTTTTTCAAGCTGCGGATAATGATACACCGTACCGCGGGCAACATAGGATGCCCCTGCTGATTTTGCTAATTCACAAGGGTCAAAATGTTTTTCTACGTTTCCATAAGGAGTCGTAGTAGAAATAGCTCCCGAAGGTGTCGTAGGTGAACCCTGTCCGCCGGTCATTCCATAGTTATGATTATTGATGAGAATACATGTGATATCGATATTTCTTCTGCATGCATGAATAAAATGATTTCCACCAATAGCCAAGGCATCGCCATCACCGGTTATAACAACAACCTTCATACGCGGTTGTGAAAATTTCACACCGGTTGCAAAAGCTAACGCACGACCATGAGCTGTATGCAGAGAATTAAAGTCAAGATAAACAGGCATACGACTTGTACATCCGATACCGGATACCATAGCAATGTCATCTTTCTTATAACTTAATTTATCTACCGCTCGAAGAAAAGCACCCATAACAATACCGTTTCCGCATCCGGGACACCATACAGAGGGGAATTTTTTTTGAGGTCTTAAATAATTCAGCATTACATCTGACTTTTGTTTTTCAGTAGTAGCCATTACAGCACCTCCTCAAGTTTTTCTAAGAGTTCCATAGGAGTAATAATTTCGCCGTCATACTTTTGTAAAGTTGCAAGTTTCACACTTGGATCAAGAGCTTTTTGAACTTCATGGCAAATTTGCCCCATGTTCATTTCGGCAACAATAACAGTTTTACAATTTTTAGTTGCCTTTTTAATCATTTCATAATCAAACGGCCATATAGTGTAAAGCTGAATAGAACCTACTTTTGCTCCGGCTTGCCGAGCAATCTGCATAGCCTGCAAAGCGGCTCTAGATACAGTTCCGTAAGAGATAAAAACAACATCTGCATCTTCAACCATTTCAAGTCTGCTTTTAAAAATTTCATCTGTAAAACGATCAATTTTATTACGCAGTTTATCAAGTTTTTGAGTTGCTTCATCAGAACGGTTCGTTGAAAACCCATGAACATCATGAGTCAAACCGGTGACGTTATAACGGTAGCCCTCACCATACGAAGGCATTGGAGAGACAAAATTATCAGTCATCGCAAATGCTTCAAATTCTTCAGGCGGTACTGTTGGTTTTACACGGTCAAATACTTCGTATTCTCCTTTTTCAGGAACAGAAATGATTTCCCGCATATGACCCATTACTTCATCAAGCAGCACAGTAACAGGAGTACGAAATCGTTCTGCTAAATTAAATGCACGAATTGTTTCAGTAAGACACTCACCCACAGTTGAGGGAGCAATTGCTATAGCATTATAATCACCGTGAGTTCCCCAGCGAGCCTGCATAGTATCTGATTGACTAACTTTTGTAGGTAATCCTGTTGACGGTCCACCACGTTGAACATTAATAACGACAATAGGAGTTTCTGTGATATACGCATATCCCAATAATTCAGACATTAGTGAATATCCCGGACCCGATGTACCGGTTAAAACTTTTCTACCGGTCACAGAGGCACCAATGATTGCCGCTATGGAACCTATCTCATCTTCCATTTGGATAAACTTTCTATCCAATTTTGGTAATTCTCTGGCACAGCCTTCGGCAATTTCAGTGGAAGGTGTAATTGGATACCCTCCATAAAAAGACATGCCCGCATATATCGCCCCTTCGACACATGCTCCATTACCCTGATATAATTTCTTTTTCTTATTAGCCATAATTTCTACCTACTTAACAGTTGAGGTTATACAAAAATCAGGACAATGAACCCAACAAATAGTACACTGGGTACAGTCCCCCGGTCTTGTTTGAATAGGTTTTCCGTCACGATCAGGTTCAAAAATCTGTTGCGGACACATTGCGATGCAAATATTACATGCTTTACACCAGCTAAGATTGATATTCAGCGGTAAATTATCGCTTGAAAAATCATACTTATTCTTTTTTGTCGGAGCAGTTTTATCTTGGCTCGCTTGATTAGAATCAGTCATTTTCTTTTTCCTAAAGTACCTTCTTATTTATCTCAATTTATTATTTACTTATTTTTTCTTTGCTGTTTTTTTAACTGTTTTTTTTGCTTTAGCTTTTTCAGCTTTTAATTTAATTTGCTCTTTTAAAAGAATTGGAATATCAGTTGGTGAATAAGCTACCGGAACACCAACTTTATTCAGAGCTTTAATTTTATCAACAGCTAAACCGGAACCGCCTGAAATAATCGCTCCGGCATGTCCCATCCGTTTACCGGCAGGAGCTGTTTGACCGGCGATAAATGATACGACAGGTTTTGTAACATATTTTTTTATATATTTTGCCGCATCTTCTTCATCGGAACCGCCAATTTCACCAAGCATGACAATAGCTTTCGTAGAACGGTCTGCTTCAAATGCCTCCAAACAATCAATAAAGTTTGTGCCAATAACTTGGTCGCCGCCAATACCAACACAAGATGACTGCCCCATGCCTGCTGATGTCAATGCCCAAATCGCCTCATAAGTCAACGTACCGGAACGCGAAACAACACCCACGTTTCCTTTTTTGACAATATTACCCGGCATAATACCAACTTTTGCTTCACCCGGGGAAATCAAACCCGGGCAGTTTGGACCAATCAGTCTGGCACCGTTTTCTTTCACATATTGATAGACTTTCATCATTTCATTGGCAGGAACTCCCTCGGTAATACAAACAACTAATTTGATACCGGCATCAACTGCTTCATAAATTGCATCAATAGCAAAGGCAGGCGGTACATAAATAACTGATGTGTTTGCTTTATTTTTTGCAACTGCTTCTTCAACAGTATTAAATACAGGAATTCCTGATACTTTAGAGTTACCTTTTCCCGGAGTTACACCGGCAACAACATTTGTACCATAACTTTTCATTTGTTTGGCATGGAAAGAACCGTCTCTGCCGGTAATTCCCTGTACAATCAATTTTGTTCTTTTATTAATAAATATAGACATAATTTTATCCTTACTTAGATTCCGGCTAATTCAATTGTTTTTTTCACGACATCATCAAGTGTATTTTCAGATGGTAAGTTTACTTTTTTAAGAATCTTGGCTGCCTCTTTTTCATTTGTACCTGTTAGACGAACAACAATCGGTACTTTGGGCTGCAGTTGTTTGATAGCTTCAACAATACCGTTGGCAACATCATCACATCGTGTAATACCACCAAAGATATTTATCAAAATAGCTTTAACATTTGAATCAGAAAGAATAATCGTGACCGCATCAACAACTTTTTGAGGATTTGATGAACCACCTATATCCAAAAAGTTGGCAGGTTCGCCACCATATCTTTTTACCAAGTCCATAGTAGCCATTGCAAGTCCGGCACCATTGACAATACAACCGATATAACCGTCCAATTTGACAAACGATAAATCAGCTTCCCGAGCTTTTATTTCAGCAGGTTCTTCAGCATCCAAATCACGCATTGCGGCAATATTCGGCTGACGATACAAACAGTTGTCATCAATATTTATCTTAGCATCTAAAGCGATAACCTCGCTTGCGGTATTCGTAATAAGAGGATTTATTTCAACTAAAGAAGCATCGGATTCCCAAAACGCTTTATATAATTTCATAATAATATCAGCAGCTTTACGTACCTGATTTATATCACGATATAATTTATAGGCAAGATTACGAGCTTGAAACATCTTGAGTCCTTCAACAGGATCAACAAAGAGTTTGAATATTTTTTCAGGAGTTTTGGCGGCGACTTCTTCAATATCAACACCACCCGCCGAAGAAACCATAATAACAGGTTTTTTCGTTGACCTATCTAAAATAATGCCGACATACGACTCAGAAATAATATCTTCGGCAACTGTTACTAAAACTTTTTTTACTGTCAGACCTTTTATATCCATACCTAAAATTTGTGTCGCTAACACTTTGGCAGCTTCTGCATTTTCGGCATACTTAATTCCACCTGCTTTACCACGACCGCCAACATGTACTTGTGATTTTACCATAACCGGCTTGTTGTATTTCACAGCAAGATCGTAAGCTTCAATCGGTGTTGTGGCAATATCTCCGTCAGGTATAACAATACCGACAGAAGCAAATATTTGCTTTGCCTGATACTCGTGAATTTTCATTAGTTTATTTCCTTATCATTACTCGTATTTATATTTTCATTATAATATAATCTTGAAAGTTTTTCTAATTTTTCTTTTATATTTTCTTTTGGATTGTCTAAAACTTTTTCCATTAAATAATTTAGAATATCCCCTACTACTTTACCCTGTTTAAGGTCAAACATTTCCATTAAATCATTTCCGTTTATAGCTAAATCCTTTAGCGAAAATGGAGCTTTGCTTTCAATCTCAGTTTTTATATCAGTTTCAAACTGATCAATATCATCGGTACTGTTTCCCATTCCAAGACCTGCAACATCGGCACGCCGTAAATCAAGTAAATCAAAAATAAGCTCGACACCAACTTGTCGAATCAACCGACGTAATCCTTTTGGGGTTACATCAACAGTAAACATGTGACGTTCGACAAGCATCTTGACATCTTTGATAAGTTCGTTTGAATACCGCAATCTCGACATAACAGCTTGAGCAGTATTTCCGGCAGACATTTCATGTCCATAAAATGTTGCACCTTTATCAACCAATCTTCGATGTTGTGGTTTATTTATATCATGGAACAATGCCGCAAGCCTGATTTTTAAATTTTTCGGAGCAGCATCTAACACATGCATCGTATGCTCAAAGACATCATACTTATGAAAACCACCCGGCTGTTCAACTCCAACACAAAGTTCTAATTCAGGCAGGATTTCTTTGAGAAGTCCGGTCTCTTGCATGAGCCTAAAACCTATCGAAGGTTTTTCAGATAGTTCTAAAAGCTTATTCAACTCCTCGGCTATCCGTTCCGGTGAGACAGTATTGATTAAGTGGGCATGTTTTTTAAGAGCTTCATAGGTTTCTTTTTCAATCTCAAATCCAAAACGTGCCGCAAACTGAACAGCCCGAAGCATCCTGAGAGGATCATCAACAAACGAATTCAGATAAACCATTCTAATCTTTTTATTTTTTAAATCGGTTTGTCCGTCTAAAGGGTCTATTAATATTTCATCTTCCAAAGAAACAGCCATAGCGTTGATTGTAAAATCACGACGCTGCAAGTCTGTTTCAATATGCAGATCAGCATCGAAATCTACTTCAAAATCTTTATGACCTGCTCCTGTCGAGAATTCTTTTCGAGGTAAGGTAATATCGAATGTCTTTGGTTTTCCTTCTTGAAACTGAGTGAATTTTATAACACCAAATGAACGACCGACCAAGTCAACCTTCCCAAACTGTTTCAACATTTTAGAAAGTTGATTGTACGGAATACCGGTAACAAGATAGTCATGGTCTTTTGGTTTTATATTTTGGAAGATAAATTTATCGCGTACCGCTCCGCCAACCTCATAGATAGAACCTGCTTTGAGAATCTCACTCACTGTATCACTGCTTAAAGTACACATATACATCAGTCCGCTATAATCCTTGTCCCAAAATCACCGACAACCCCCTGTTTGGCATGATGTAAAGATGTAATAACAACCATTTTACCGCCATCATCAATGAACTTTAAGGCGGCTTTAATCTTTGGTCCCATAGAACCGGGAGGAAACTGACCGTCATCAAGATATTTTTTCATTTCACTTGCGGATACTTCTTCTATTTTTTTTTCTTCAGGTGTACCAAAATTGATTGAGACATAATCAACAGCAGTCAAAATTGCCAACACATCGGCATGAACTTCTTTAGCCAATACCGCAGAGGCAAAATCTTTGTCAATGACAGCATCAAGACCTTCGTAATTCTCATGGTTATCAATATACACCGGAATACCACCCCCGCCGCCTGCAACAACAATAGTGCCATTTTGCACCAACGATTTAATAGTCTCTGACTGCACAGATGCTATTGGTTTAGGTGAAGCTACTACCCTTCGCCATCCTCGATTCGCATCTTTTTTCATACGCCATCCACGAGATTCCATAAAGATATGTGCTTCTTCTTCTGAATAAAACTGACCGATAAATTTTGTAGGGTTTAAAATTGCCGGATCGTTTTTATCAACAAGCATCTGAGTGATAATAGTTACAACAGGTCTCTCAACATTTTCTTTTCTGAGTCGGTTCTGCAAAGACTGTTCAATCATATATCCCATACCGCCTTCGGTATCAGCAACTAAAACCCCCAAGGGTAAATCAGGTGCCATCCCTCGCGAGAGTTCACACCGAAGCAAAGCATTTCCTACCTGCGGACCATTACCGTGTGTCACAACTAAATTATAACCGTCCCGTACAAGCTCAACAATTCCGTCAAGTGAACGTCTTGTATTCGCAAACTGGCGGGCAATAGTATCTTCCTGTCCCGGTTGCGTAATGGCGTTTCCGCCCAGGGCTATAACAGCAGTTTTCATCTTCGTCATCTATTAAATACCACAGACCGAGTTTTCTCGGTCTGTGGTCATATTATTATTCTATTTCTTTTTGGCTTTCTTTTTTGAGCCTTTAAAGAAATTACCTAAAACCATCGCAAGGTCAGGAGTACCGATTTCCTGAAGTTCGTATGTTATACGTACAGTTGGTTTCTTAATTTTAACGATTCGTGTTAAGTCAATAGGTGTTGCCACAACAACAACATCACATTTTACTTTGTTAATAGTTGTTTCTAAATCCTTCACCTGTTGGTCGCCATACCCCATAGCAGGAAGTAAAATACCAATATTCGGATATTTTTCATAAGTGGCAGTAATTGACTTGACCGTATATGGTCTTGGGTCTACGAGTTCAGCAGCACCATATTTTTGAGCCGCAACAACACCGGCACCATAAGTCATTTCACCGTGTGTCAAAGTAGGACCGTCTTCTACTACTAACACTTTTTTCCCTTTAATTTTTTCAGGGAAATCAGCACCAAGCGGAGAAGCGGCATCAACAACAACTGCATCAGGATTGTACGCAGCAATATTTTCACGAACTTCTGCTATACCGTCAGGGTCGGCAGAATCAATTTTATTGATAACAATACAATCTGCCATCAGTAAATTTTGTTGCCCCGGAAAATATGCAAGTTCATGCCCCGGACGATGAGGGTCAACAACGGTAATCATATAATCAGGTTTATAGAACGGAATATCATTGTTGCCACCATCCCATAAAATAACATCCGCTTCTTTTTCAGCTTCACGAATAATCATTTCATAGTCAACACCGGAATAAATAATAACACCGCTCATAATATGCGGTTCGTATTCTTCTCGTTCTTCAATAGTACATTTGTGTTTATCTAAATCAGAAAGTTTTGCAAAACGCTGACACGCCTGTTTGGCAAGATCACCATACGGCATAGGATGACGGATTGCGACAACTTTTTTACCCATAGCCTGAAGTACTTCGGCAACTTTGCGGGTTGTTTGAGATTTACCGCAACCGGTACGAACAGCACAAACAGCAACAACCGGCTTGGTTGATTTTACCATTGTAGGTTCGCCACCTTCTAAGACAAATCTGGCACCGGCGTTATTTACATACGCTGCTTTTTCCATAACATAATGGTATGGAACATCAGAATATGAAAAGATAACTTCATCAATTTTATGTTTTTTAATAAGTCCTAAAAGTTCAGATTCAGCATAAATCGGAATACCTTTTGGATACATCTTGCCTGCCAAAGCAGCCGGATATTTTCTTCCGTCTATATCAGGAATCTGTGTTGCGGTAAAAGCTACAACTTGTACATCGGTATTGTCACGATAGAGAGTATTAAAATTATGAAAATCTCTACCGGCAGCACCCATGATAATAATTTTTTTCTTCGCCATTGTAAAACTCCATTTATTTATAAATTAACAGTTATCACTAAAACATAATTTTATTTTTTCATCACCAAATAGACGATGACATCCATATAAAAAATATCATATACAGAAGCATCAGAACTTCGTTATTCTCAAATATGGTTTTACATCGTGTCATAACTGTTTTAAAAAATTCCTATCAATCAGCATTATCGATTTGAGGACGTTGTAAAACACCCGAGTAATCGACATAAACTGATTTCCATTCAGAATATACATCTAAAGCAGCAGATGACGCTTCTCTATGTCCGTTACCGGTCTCTTTTATTCCGCCAAACGGAAGATGTGTCTCGGCACCAATAGTCGGAGCGTTGACATAAAATATGCCGGTTTCAATATCACGCATAGCAGTATATGCTTTGTTAATATCCTGCGTGTAAAGAGATGCCGACAGACCATATACGGTATCGTTTGCCATTTCAATTGCCTGTTCAAAAGAATTACATTTTGACACAGCCAAAACAGGTCCGAAAATTTCTTCTTTCCAAATTGTCATATCTTGAGTAATTTCAGCAAAGATTGTCGGTTTTATAAAATAGCCTTTGTCATAATCACCGCCGGTTAATCTTTCACCACCGGCAACAAGTCTGCCGCCGTCTTTTTTAGCTATATCAATATATTTTAAGACTGTGTTCATTTGGTCTTCGTTTACACAAGGTCCCATATCGACGAGATCGGAAGAGCACACGTCTGAACTCCAGTCACACTGATATATCTCGTATGCCGTCTTCTGCTTGAAAAAAAAAAAAAAACAAATCCCCACACCACACACTCCCACGCCCCACCCTCTCACTCAACTCCCCCTCTCTCTCCCTC
>CALCCW010000134.1:0-9025 GCA_937900185.1 uncultured candidate division Zixibacteria bacterium
GGAGACAAACTGGTGGAAGTGCGTATGTGAATGGGAGAGAAATCCTCGAGAGAAGAAAAAGAAAAAAAAATAAATGACTATTTTTTTTTTTTTTTTTTTTTTTCAAGCAGAAGACGGCATACGAGATATATCAGTGTGACTGGAGTTCAGACGTGTGCTCTTCCGATCTAAGATTTCGGATTTTGGCAATATCAATCATAACAAAAAAACCTTTCAAACGCAGAATCAACCGCGAGTAACATATTTTAAATAAATCTACTGATTAAACTATTTGGGAATAATCATGCAGAAAAAACCCGAACAGAAATGACATGTTCGGGGTGCTTTAAGTCCGACAATTATAGGGTATAATTGAAATTTGTCAATAAGTTTTTTTATAGGAAATTGTGTGAAAAAACAGAGATAAATGCTATCCTTACTGCTATGACAGAATAAAGTTACTCACCGCAAACCAAAATACCGGCACAACTGCTGATTTGGTTGTATTCTGATTTTACTTTTTCTGATTGAAGATGGGTAACAATTGATTCTCCACAGAGATAAAACTCATTTTCATCCCACAGATTTTGATGTTTTATTTGGGCTTTGTCAAACTCTCTTTCAGTCGTAAAGCCAACATCGGCAATGATGATTTTGCTATCAGGCAGGAGATTTTCATTGAGAGTTCTTTTAATTAACTCAGTTTTTTGAGTCAGATTAAGATGATGAAAGAAATATGATGAAATAACAGCATCATATTTTTGTGAGTTAAATTTTCCATAATGGTTTTTTATTACATCACATATTTCAAATTTGCCATCAGTGATTTTCAGCTTAGCTTTTTCAATCATTTTCTCAGAAAAATCGACTCCATGAATTATGCATCCCTGTTTGTATAGCTCTTCTGAAAGCAGTCCGGTACCTATGCCAACATCTAAAACTTTCAAATTTTCTGTTGGATTCACAAGTGAGACAACTACCGATAATACATCATAGTATCCATCAAAAGGAAATCTGTCATCTTTATTAATGCTCTCATCATAATTTCCAGCCCATCTGTTGAAGCCGTGTTTATCTAACATACCAATCCTTTGCTGATTTATAAAAATATCTGTTAAAACATAAGTAGTTTTCGGTTACTTATAAATTAAATATTAAAGCAATATCAAAATATAATTAGAAAAGTTTGTGGACAAAACAAGTGTCAAATTAATTATAATTGAAATATAAAAGGGGTGAGGCAGATGGAAATTAAAACATAAATGAAACAATAATGAGACAAGTTGAACAATTGTTGAAACAATACAGAGCATGAAACATTAATGAACGCTAACTTTGAAACGGTTAATATGTTGTACAATAATAAGATAAGTTATTATTAAAAAATAGCGAATCAATGAAACATAATGATGTTTTTATGAAACTCGGTGGGTTT
Source organism: uncultured candidate division Zixibacteria bacterium (assembly GCA_937900185.1). GTDB lineage: Bacteria > Zixibacteria > MSB-5A5 > GN15 > FEB-12 > QQUK01. Next base: position 1,415 of record CALCCW010000134.1, read on the forward strand.
GCGTAAGAGACTGAATAACAACATAATAGGTTATAATCGTCGCTGGCATAGAATTTGATAAATAATAGACTTGTAATTAGGTGGATATGTAACATGAAGAAAGACAAGTAGATAAAAGTTTTAAAATGTAACATGTTGGAACATAATTAAAGGAATGTATTATGAAAACAAGAAGTAGTTTCAAAAAAATTGTCATTTTGCTTTCGATAGAAATTTTTGCTTTTGTGGCGATGACGGCAGTTTCAAATGATGTTTTGGCAGGAGACAATTGTAAAAAATTGGATACATGTAAAACAGTAAAAAAAGAGGTTAAACTCAGCGACAAAAAGGGTAAATATTATTACAAAAAAACTTGTAAAACATGTCATGGTAAAAAAGGTGATGGTGGTGAATTAACACCTCTTTCAAAAACTGTCAAACAATGGCAAAGAGTTTTTAAAAAAGACAAACATTATAAGAAGTTAAAACTTTCTACTGATTTTGATGCAACACAATTAAAACAGATAGAATTTTTCTTAAAAAGTCATGCCGCAGATTCAGATCAACCGGAAACATGTGGATAATTAAACATATAAACGCTTTGAGGGTGGTATTATGAACAAATTTTTTAACAAATCAATTATTATGATCAGTGTAATTATGTTAGTGGTTTTAGCTAATATAAGTATTGCTGTGGCTGATGAAGTAACCGATGATGTCGATGAACTTCTCGATCGAGTTGATGCACTTGAATTAAAAGCAGCAAAAAACAAAGTATCTATTTTTGGTGATTTTCGTGTTAAATATGACTATCTCAAGTTTCAGTATCAGCCATATAATCAATATATGGGCGGAGACCCGATGAGTCCATCAAGCTATATGCCAATACCGGCGTATGAATTAAAAAACAATGAAAACTGGAGTTTAAAACTCAGGTTAAAAATTGATGCGAAACCATCACCGACTCTTCATTTTACCGGACGTTTAGTAATGCATCAAACTTATGGTGGTTCCGGGGTGCCGATTTTTAACGGTTTCCCAAACACAGTTGCCTATGACGCCAATGCTACCAATATCCCGACCGACAATACTCTTCGAGTAGAGCGGGCAGCATTTACATATTCACCTGAAAACTCAGATTTCTTTTTCACTGCCGGTCGTCAAGCAGCAACCAATGGTCCACCGCGTGAATTACGTGAAGACAGAGTTCGTCAGGGTACACCGGGTGGCTTAATGATTGATGCTGAAATTGACGGTATTATGATAGGTTTGCGTCTTGATGATGCTTTCGGTCTACCTGAAGGTGCAAGATTCCGTTTTTGTTATGGAACAGGATTTGAAGCCGGATTTGGCGGCGGTGGTGCAGTTGCTACTACTTATGTCCCCGGGTTTGATCCAATGAGTGGAGCATCAGTACCGCTTGTTGTTTCTGAATTAAAAGATTCCAAAGTTGCTGGTGGTTGTGCTGAAACATCTATTCCAAAACTTCCGGGCAAAACACTTTTGACACTTGGTTATATGCGTTTTATTGATATGACTGATATTTCAACCGGATATACTCGTAATTTCCCGAACCCTGCTGATGGAAATACGCAGTTAGTTACATCAACAAGAAATCTTGGAGACATGGATTTATTTGGTGTTTGCTTTCAGCAGAAAGTCAGTGATATAGACTGGTTTGCCTCTTTGTCAATAGACAAATCGTATCCTGACGTTGGAGCAGTTTCACAGTATGGATTTGGTGGACTTCTTGGTAATCCGAATGAGTCAGAAACCGGTATGGCATATTATGTAGGTACTCGTTTCCCTGTCAAAGCTCTTGATGGTAAATTTGGACTTGAATATAACCATGGTGATGAACATTGGTTTAGTTATACCAATGGTGCCGATGATATTGCGATGAGTAAACTTGCTACCAAAGGTTCTGTTATTGAAGCATATTATATTCAGAAAATTGAAAAGAAATTTAATATTCGTGCCGGTATTCAGGCGTACGATTATGATTATGCATTCTCAGGTTGGCATATTGCTCCGGGACCAATGTCTATGTTTGAATTAGACAAGAATCCTTCACTTGCTTATGCGTTCCCTGATAAAATTACCAATGTTTATGTTGTATTTGATTTAGACTTTTAGTGTTACCGCGGGTACTTGCCGGGCAGGTACCCGCATTAATAATGGGTTTGTTGAAAAATTTAATTATTTAGTCATTGCGAGTCAAGAGAACGACAGTGAACGAGACGTGGCAATCTCTAACTTACGCAAAGCAAAAAGATGAGATTGCCACACTTCGTCCACTCGCCGTGGACTCTGTTCGCAATGACTGCTGAGAGAGTTTTTTTCGACAAGACCTAAAAAATGAAACAAGGCTTGAAATATGAAATATGAATTTGGTCGCAGAAGTTTTATGAAAGTGAGCGGCTGCTCTGTTCTTGGTGCGATAATAGGCAGCCAGTTTAAGTTTACATCAGCTTTTGCAGATACTAATACAAACGATTTGCCGAATAACTTTTCGGGTGATATACACACCCATTGTGGACTCTGTGTAAACAAATGCGGAGTGGTTGCCAGAGTAGAAAATGGCAGAATAAGAAAACTTGATCCAATTTTAGACCATCCCAAATCAAAAGGGATGTTATGTGCCAAAGGGAATGCCGGTATTCAAGCGGTGTATGATCCAGACAGATTAAAATACCCTATGATTCGTGTCGGGAAACGTGGCGAAGGGAAATGGCGACGGGCAACCTGGGATGAAGCTTTAACCTATGTCGCAGATAAATTAACAGCGATAAAAGAAAAGTATGGACCCGAATCGGTACTGTTTTCTTCAACGGAAGGATTTCAAGAACATTTTTTCCTTCATTTTGCTGAAGCTTATGGTTCACCAAATACTGTTCGTCACCCGACGCTATGTCTTGCTTCGGTTAATAATGCGATGTTTAATACTTTTGGTACTGTTCCTCATTTTGATTTAAAAAATGCGAAATATGTGATTTTTGCCGGAGCAAACAGACTTGAATCACTTCTTACACCTGATACCGTTGACATGATAGACGGCAAAGCATCAGGACATTACCATGTGGTCTTAGACCCTCGTTTTACTGTCACAGCATCAAAAGCAAATTTGTGGGTACCTATCAAGCCGGGTACAGACTTGGCATTTGCACTTGCTTTGATTCACATGATAATTAAAGAAAATAAATACGATAAAACATTTGTAGAAAAATATACTTATGGTTTTGATAAACTTGTGTCTCATGTACAAAAGTATACACCCGAATGGGCAGCTTCTGAAACCGGAATTCCGGTAGAGACAATATATAAAATCGGGAAAGATTTTATGAGCAATTTGCCACGTTCGGTCTTTTATTCCGGTCGTCGGGGGAGCTGGAATGAAAATGACACTCAGTTTAGAAGAGCGATTGCTATTGTAAATGCTATTTCGGGTTGTTGGGATAGTGAAGGAGGGGCAGTACCTCCTCGAAAAATTGGTTTAGGTGAAATGTTGATTTTCCCACCGGATGAACCGGAAGCAGAACGTATTGACAATGTGAAGAATGAGTTTCCGCTTGCCAACAGAAAAGACGGTGTCTATCTCACTTTACGTGAACACGCATTAAAAGAAGATCCATACGCATTAAAAGGATGGATGATATACAAGCAGAATCCGCTTCAATCGGTTCCTAATTCTCAGAAAACATATGAGATGATGAAAAAAATGGAATTGATAGTGTCTATCGATATTATTCCAAATGATACGGCTTGGGAAGGTGATGTGATGCTCCCTGAAGCAACGTATCTTGAACGAACTGACCCGCTTCATTCTCTTGCCGGTTTAGAGCCTGCAGTTGCTTTACGTCAACAGGTAATTACTCCAATGTATGAAAGTCGTCCGAATTTGGATATTATGAAAGAGCTTGCCGGAAAACTTGATTTAAGTGACTATTTTGATTTCACAATTGATGAATGGTTAGAAGCACAGGTGGAAGAACTTCCGATAGGTTTAGATGAACTCAAAAGTCGGGGATTTTATGCTGATGATAAAGGCAGGATTTTTGGTAATACTAGAAAAGAGGGTTATCGTTTTCGTACAAAAACCGGTAAGATAGAGCTTTATTCAGAACGTTATGCTGAAAAGGGATATGATCCATTACCAATTTATCATCGTCCAAAAGATATTCCGAGTGGAAGCTATATTTTATTAACTTCCCGATATGCCAATTATACCCATTCATCACTTCAAAATAATGAATGGTTGATGGCAGTAGGAATGCATGACAAGGCACAAATTAATCCGATAGTTGCAAAAAAACATGGCATCAAGCAGGGAGATATAATAACTCTTCGTTCATCTTATGGTGATGTTGAACTTCCGGTTCTTATTACAGACCGAGTGCATACTGATGTGATTTGTATTCCGCACGGTTATGGGCATACGTCAAAAGGGTTAAATTATGCATACAACAAAGGAGCCCGTGTTTCTGATTTGCTTGGTACTTATTATGACAAAATAACCGGCAATGCCGCCATGCATCAGGATTTTGTGCAGATACTTCCCAAAGGCACACCCCATATTGAACAAGTACCGGGAGAACAGCAGAAATCGAAAATTAAAAGTGGAGGTGTCAAAGGATGAGTAAGATAAAATACGGTATGCTGATAGAGCAGTCCAGATGTATAAACTGTAAAGCATGTATGATAGCATGTCAGGCAGAAAACAGTGTACCTTTGTATAAGCACCGCAACCGGATAGAAGAATCAGAACTGCATGGCAAATATCCTAATTTAAGTATAGATTTTATACCTAATCAGTGTAATCATTGTGATAATTCTCCATGTGTACCTGTGTGTCCAACAGAGGCGACATATATAAATGATGATGGAATCGTACTGATCAATAGCGATGAGTGTATCGGGTGTCAAGCCTGTATGGAAGAATGTCCGTATGATGCGAGATATTATAATGAAGAACTCGATATTGTAGACAAATGTACGTATTGTACTCAGCGTATTTATCATGGAAGAGAGCCGGCATGTGTGGAAACCTGTCCAGGCAAAGTTCGGACATTTGGAGATTTGAATGACCCAAAATCTGAAGTTTCATTAAAAATTGCCTCTCATAAAACCAAGGTGAGAGAACCTGAACACGGTACTAAACCTCGGATTTATTATATTGTTGATTAGGAGAAGACGTAGTAAAACGTTATAAGAAATTATTTTTTGTTATTTTGTTTTTACTACGTTATATATTTGTGTATGCCGGGTAGGAAACGCATTTTGGAGCATAAACAATGATGAGTACAGAGTTACAAACAGAACTTGAATTTTTGGTAAGCTTTTTCTCCAAGCCGGATTTTGAACTTATGGAACGAATTCGGCTCGGAGAAACTCCTCTTGGAGAAATCAAAAAGTCCGATTCTGAATTATCTTTTGCAGATGAAAAGATGGTACTTATAACCGAACTTTTTGTGAATTCTCAAAAAAACAGACCGGTATTTCCATTGGCAACAGAATATTTTGAGGGTAACCGAGAAAAAGAGAGTTATTTGGAGCAATTGATTTCCTGTTATGCGGGAGATAATAAAACTGCTACTAATTATCCTCCTGACCATTTAAAAGTTCTGTTAGAATTTCTCTTATTTAAATTATCCAATAATGATATTGCCGGAGCTAAAGATTTTTATACTATTTTTTTAAAACCATGGTATAATAGGTTTACCAAGATGATTATAGACTGTACAGAAGACCTGTTGGCTGTTCGGTTAGTTGCTCTTATAAATGAAACAATGGTACACGTAGAAGAGATGTAAAGGGTTTTTCCGTGGAAGATAGGTTGAATAACAAAGAAAATAATCAACATGTCTTAGATAATTTAGTGGAATCTATTTATGACGGACTTGTTGCGATAGATAATGATTTCAAAATCTTGTATGTCAATAAGCAATTTGCGGAGATTTACGGTAAAGAACCTCATGATTTTATAGGTAAAAGATGTACTGATGTTATAGGTTTTGACCATTGTTATAAAAGTTGTCCACATCATAATGTTATTACTAATCATGCTGATTACTCAGAACATAGTCTGCATTGTCGAAAAAATGAGGCAGGTCCGTTTTGTGTTTCAGCCTCTCCAATTATTGATAAAGATGGGGAAACAATTGGAGTACTTGAGCTGTATCGAAATATGAAACGGTTGGGTATGTATATCGGATCACTTGAAGAAACCAACGCTGCATTGATGGTTGAAAAAGATCGGCTGCATACTGTTTTAGATGATATTAGCGATGGATATTACACTGCGACACCGGAGGGAGTAATAACCTCAATTAATGATAAGCTGTTAAAAATTGTAAATAAAACAGCACAGGATTTAATTGGATATAAATGTGCTGATGTTCTTTGTTCAGATGACTGTGATGATGATTGTCCTTTGCAATGGGCAGTGAAAAATAAAAAAAATGTTATCAATGCCCACCAACGGATGATCGTTGGTAAAGAGATGACCCCATATGAGAAATCAATTATGGTTGTCAAAAATGCAAAGGGGAAAGTTGAATCTGTAATAGGTGTTATTAGTAAAGTCTCCGAAACAGTAGCGTTGAGAAAAAGTGCCGAGAATGCTTTTGAATATCATAATATTATTACAAAAAGTGATAATATGAAAGAGATTTTAGAACTTGTAGAAGAGTCAGCTCCAACAGATGCCCCTATATTGATAAAAGGCGAAACCGGAACCGGTAAAGAATTGATAGCAAAAGCAATTCAACGACTTTCGCATAGAAGAGATAAACCGTTTGTAAAAATAAATTGTTCGGCATTAACAGAATCGCTTTTGGAATCGGAGCTGTTTGGTCATGCCAAGGGTGCATTTACGGGAGCGGTATTGAATTATGCCGGTAAATTTAAAAAAGCTGATAAAGGAACTATTTTTTTAGATGAAGTCGAAAATATGTCAGCTGCCCTGCAGTCAAAACTTTTGCGTGTGCTTGAAGAGCAGGAGTTTGAACCTGTTGGATCTAATAGGTTGGAAAAAGTAAATGTGCGTATTATCGCAGCATCAAATCAAAATTTATTGGAATTGGTTGACAAAGGTGTTTTTCGTTCTGATTTATATTATCGTTTGAATGTGATAAAAATTATTATACCTCCACTTCGTGAACGTAGTAGTGATATATCAGTATTGATAGATTATCGTTTACAATATTTGCGTAAAAAATACAATAAAGATATTTCTACTATTTCTACCAGAGGTATGAATGTACTGAAGCAGTATCATTGGCCGGGGAATATTCGTCAGCTTTTTGGAGCTTTGGAATATGCTTTTTTGAGAGCTAAAAACGAGAGGATTGAGCGTAAAGATTTACCTGAAGAAATATTTTTGAACCATAACAGCTTTGTAAAAGAATCTTCAAGTGCTGAATCAATTAACAAAAGTGAAATAGAACGACTGCAGATCGGAAGAGCGTCGTGTAGGGAAAGAGTGTAGATCTCGGTGGTCGCCGTATCATTAAAAAAAAAAATAAAAAACAAAGAAAAAAAAAAGAAAAAAAAGCAAGAAAAAAAGCAGAAAAAAAAAAAACAGGATAGACTGACAAAGTGCGGCGTGACACGTCATACATGACTGTGACTAGA
>CALCCW010000135.1:0-16147 GCA_937900185.1 uncultured candidate division Zixibacteria bacterium
TCGTACGTACACCGTGATGATGTGGTTTGTCATGTCTCTGAATTGGCTGTTTTGTCTTTTTCTTTTGTTTTTTTCTTTTGTTTTTTTTTTATTTTTTTTTGCTTTTTTTTTTTTTTTCAAGCAGAAGACGGCATACGAGATATATCAGTGTGACTGGAGTTCAGACGTGTGCTCTTCCGATCTTGATCAGGCATAGGCAAGCCCTTTGGCAAAAGTGAGTCCTACCAGCAATGGTCCGACCAATCCGGGTCCCATAGTAGCAGCTATTAAATCAATATCTGACAAACTGACATCTGCTTTTTCAAGAGCTTCTTCATAAATTGGAACAACAGTTTTTAGATGTTCTCTACTGGCAACCTCGGGAACAACCCCACCGAATTTTGTATGTTCTTTTTGAGAGAGAATGATATTTGCAAGAACCTCTCTGCCGTCTTTAATAACCGCAGCCGATGTTTCATCGCAGGAGCTTTCTATACCAAGTACTAACATTATTACTTTGTAATGAGTAAAACCGAGTCAGGGTTTGCTTTTCTGATTTTAAATTTCACCGGACAATCAATAGTCAAAAGAGCTTTTCTCTCTGAAGTTTTTTCATTATAGTCGGCAGAGGCAGTAATAGTATTTTCATTTAATAAGTCAATTTCAGTTGGCGGTCCGGTCAATTCTATCTGTACAAATTTTGGAACAAGTTCAACAACGCTGTCAAGGGGTGGATTATATAAAACAATCGGTATTTGGTTAAACACTCTCGTTTTCACCGGAACAACTTCAATAAATAACGAAACCGAGTCAGGTATTACTTCAATACCGTACCCAAAAGGTTTGGCAAGCGGAAGAGTTAATTCGATATTGTTTCTGAGTCCTTTGAGAACTTTATGTTCGGTAAAAATTATCGGAATTTTACTCACCAAAGTTTGAGGACCTTTGAGTTTTATTTCATCAGGGACTATTGAACTGACAGAACTGACGGCATAACCTTCATCAGCTTCTGCCAATAAATCCAGTTTCACTTTCACTAAGACTTCAGCAATTTTATCAACAGAAATTTTAATATTAGATGGCGAAAGAATTTCAGAAAGAGTAACATCGGTTGTTGTGGATGTTATCAAGACATTGGAAGTATTTAAATTTAAATCATATTGTCCACTTGTAAATTGAGACGCAATAATTTTGAGTCCTCTGGAACGCCATTTTTTTCGCATTAACTGTTTCCCTGTTGCCGAGACTGTCACCATCAAGGAATCCGGTGGTTTTGAATTGAGAGTTAATCCATCTTTTAAAATAATTTTAGAAACCGGAAGATAGAGCTGATATGTGTAGTTTTTCTCAGTTGCAACATGAAACCAAAGCAACAGTCCAAAAAAGAGGGCAATAATTTTTAACCAAAGATTTTCAAATAATTTAGTCATAGAATACTATACTTTCTTTCATACATACATAGTACAATAAAAAAAATACAGAATCAATATAAAATGGTTCATTAGCCCGTTGGATTAGTCAATTCTGTCCGGGTCATTCCATAAAAAGCGGGAAAGCCCTCTATCTGAGCCAATCCAAAGGTAGTCGCCGTCTAATAGAAGGTCAAATACAAATTGTGAAGGAAGCCCGTCTGATGTGGTAAACTCTCTTTCATTTGAATAGCCATCATCATCTAAATAAAACATCGTAAAGCCAAAATTGGTTGAAATAAAGGCAACATTATCGTTCACTGCCAATGCTCTATAATTAGCTCCGTGGGAGTCAGAGAGATACGGCGTTGTTTTTCCGGTTTTTAAATTTAACCGCACCATACCGTTTGAAGATGCTATAAAGAGGTTATCGTCTTTATGTTCAATATTATAAATTCTACTAAAAGCTATTTTACGGGGGTCTCTAAATTTTTTTAATTTGTGTGAATCCAAATGTAATTGAAATGCTCCAACTGCTGATGCAATCCAAAGTGTTGAATCAACTAATTCTAAATCATAAATTTCTTGATTTTGAAATTGGTTAGAATAGACTAACTTTAATGAATCTGTTTTTTCTGAATACACTTGCAGACCATTGAGAGAGCCTATATACAGTTTATTTTTAATTTTTTTTAATGATAGCAGTCTATTATCAACTAAGCCATTGCGTTCACTAATATTTTTGACAACTTCTAAACTCTCTTTATCTAATATTTTTAAACCACCGGAAGTACCGATATAATAAAAATCACTATCTTCTTCAATACATTTAATATCATCAGAAGGAAATTCAAAAGTAAGACCGGATTCTTTGTACGAGAATGTATTATTATCATAATCGAAAAAAGTTATGCCTGTTCGTGCTGTGCCTATATTATCTCCACCAACAATTAGTGTTCCATCGCCGTAAAAAATTGTATTCACTCTATTTTGAATTAATCCATAAGGAAGAAATTCAATAATATCGGAACTGTTTGTTTTTGCGGCACCCAGCCCCCATATAGACAGCCATTTCTCTCCAGAACCGTCATCAATCATACTATTAATGGGATACTGAATCCCCTTGGCATCTTGTATGTATCCATTACCGGTATATATATAATCTGCAGGGACATACATGATTGGTGAAGGTGCAATTTCTTTTGCAGGATTATTTATCGTAGGAATTTCATTGACGTAAAACCAACTTTCAAAAAGAATATCATATTCATAGGCATTCATTTCTGTACGAGCATATAACTTCTCATCAAATTGGTCTACATATATTTTATAAATATTTCGATAATCAATTCCGGGGCTTCCATTTAGTGGTTTTTGCCATTCATCGGAAGATTTATTATATTTTATTACACCCTCAGATGTAGCAAAATAGGCATTATCCATAGATACTGCGATATCTCTAATATGTGAAAAATCAGCATAGGTGACAATATCAATTTTAGTTCCTGCTGATAGAGAGTTGATACAAAAGAGAATTATTATACACTGAAATAAAAAGATAAGTTTTTTCATCTTGAGAGTTTTCCCAAAGAGTCTATAACTGAAGCTGAAATCAGAGAAGTACCAAAATAAAGTGCCTCTTCATCGGCGATAAACTTTGGAGAATGCCATGGTTTATCCGCTTCAATTTTTTTATTTTTCACGCCAAGCCTAAACATGGCACCTTTGACATGTTCTAAATAACAGGCAAAATCTTCACCGCCTAAAACCTGTGCAGTCTGTTCTATTTTATTTTTTCCAAAAAGTGAGATATAATTTTTTTGGAGAATTTCGTTTGTAGAGAAATCATTTACTAAAACCGGATACTCACCCTTTATAAACATTTCCACTTTTGCTCCGTGAGCTTTGCAAATCGCTTGAGCAATTCGTTTCACTTTTTTGGGGACATCTTTTGATGCTTTTGTGGATAGGGTTCGAATAGTACCAACTATATGAACTCGGTCGCAGATAACATTGCGGGCGTAGCCTCCTGAAATTTTGCCAAATGTAATCACGACCGAATCGATTGGGTCAATTTCCCGAGAGACAATTTTTTGGAGTGATTCGATAACTTCGGCAGCTGTTACTATGGCATCAACTGTATTATGAGGTCTGGCGGCATGTCCTGATTTGCCGTAAACAATTAAATCAAAGTCGGTGACAGATGCCATACTAACACCATCACGGAGTCCTATTTTTCCGGTTTTCAGATGAGGGTCAACATGCAGTCCAAAAATCATTTGAACATTTTGCAGTACACCCTCTTCTATCATAGGTCTTGCCCCGCCCGGCGGCATTTCTTCAGAAGGCTGAAACAAAAACCGCACTGAACCATGCAGTTCATCTTTCATCTTTTGTAAAACCGCGGCTGTCCCTAAAACAACAGCCATGTGCATATCATGTCCGCAAGCGTGCATACATCCTTTATTTTTTGATTGAAAGACAAGATTCGTCTGTTCTAAAATCGGCAGAGCATCAATATCTGTTCGTACTGCAACAATCGGACCGGGGTATTTTCCTTTTATTTCTGCTGTAAGTCCGGTTGGCAGTTTGAGTTTTTTCGTTTTAATTGAAAGTTTTTTTAATTCATTCGCAAGATACTTTGTTGTTTCAAATTCATTATTTGAAATTTCCGGATATTGATGTAAATATCTTCGCCATATAATCTGTTGTGCAGACATTTCTGAAGAAATGGTAAGGATTTTTTTTTCAAGTTCAGTATGCTGCATTATTCATCGTTCGCTTCGTTGAGATAAATTGGTTTGGCGGCAAATTTTTTTTCAATATACCGTTTATATTTATTTGCCGATAAATGAGCAAATCTTAAAGGTTCCGGCATTCGATAGCCTCTTAAGTTTCTTACAACTATATCTCTAGCAAATGGGATATCACATTTATGCCCCGGTGAAATAAAGAGCGGCTTGACATTGTCTTTCGTACGATATGCTATACCGACCTCTCTATCCCGATAGATAATCGGCTGGCTGCTTCCTTTTGTTGAAGGTATTTCTTTGACAAAGCCTGTGAGTAATTTTCTGGAACAACCAATTGATGGGATATCAAACCCAACACCAATCATAGAAGCGACACCACAGTTTTTTACGTGGGCGATACCATGCCCATGGACAATAAGTAAATCCGGCTGCTGGTTTAATTTCTCAAGAGCTTTTATTATGGTTGGACCCTCACGAAAATAAAACATACCGGGGATATACGGAAAACTAACTTCGCCATAATGTGACCGTCGTTCTACCTCTTCTATTTCCGGAAAAGTACACAACACCGCAGATGCAAACACAATATCGGCATTTTTGCCATAAGCGGTATCTACTGATGCTATATAATTAATATCATCATAATTGGGAAGTATTTCAATAGATTTTGCCAGTTCTCTTTGTATTTCAATAGCCTCATATTTATTTGTTGCCCAAGGGTGTGAATGTACTAATTCCAAGCTCTACCTCTTTTATACCTTTTGAAAAAGGTATTTCGTTTTAGATGTTTTTTAAAACATTTAACCAATTTAAAAAACATTATTATTCAATGTTGTCATTCGTTATTGTTTTAAAACGATAAAATTTACTATTATTGTACTCATTTGTTAATTGTCGTAATTGTTTTATAGTAATCCAAGGGTTATCGCGGTTCTCATTTACTTTGGGGATGTATAGGTCACACGCTTCAGGACATCCATTTGCAACTAAATACATAATATTACCTGAATCATCTGAAATCAAATGGAAAATAATATAGAGTTTACCTTTTTTGCCTGTTTTGTCATAGGCGATAAACATATCCCCGGCTTGTACACTATCAATAAGTACCGTATCACAAGATTTTGTGATACTTTCAAAATTTACATTTTGCATACTAAAAAGTATAAATCGATAGTATTCATTTTCGGTATCATCTTTTAAGATATCCTCTTTGAAAAGCAACTCTCCTCTTTGATTATACGCAGGTTTTCCTTGTAACCATTTTTTATACGTAATCATCTCTCCGGCTTTGGGCATTATTTGAAAAGCAAGTCGATTGTTAAATTGAAAACCGTACTCACCCAGTAGACGAACCGGAATAGCAACATCCTTGAAAGCAGGTCCCTGCCATGGAAGATGTATGACCCGTGAGACTTCATCAGAATTGAACTGTTTCCTATGTTTCCAATTCCCTACAGGCTTATATTGATTCCATATTGGAAAATTGGCAATCCAGTAAGAATATGATAAGCTGTCTGTTGGGTCTACATACGAATACCCCTGAGGCAGTTCAAGCTCTGATTTTATTGTATACAAGGTATCTTTTATAGAATAAAAATTATATCTTGCCTTGTAATCTTCAAGCTGTTTTTTAAACTGGTCTGTTTGTTCTGCTAAAACAGAACTGCTAAGAAATAGTATACATATACAAATTATTTTTTTAATTCTGTCCATACATCAACTGCTCTTCTTAAATGTGGAATAGTTATTGAGCCACCGACAATTAAGCCGATAGACATAATTTCATCAAACTCTTTATCTGTTACACCGGCTAAATTAGCCTGAGTAAGATGATATGTTATACAGTCATCACACCTCAGCACTAAAGATGCAACCAGTCCAAGCATTTCTTTGGTTTTACTGTCTAAAGCACCATCACGATATACTGCGTTATCAATTGAAAAAAAACGTTTGATATTGATATTATCTCGTTTTAAGATAAGTTCATTTAGGCGTTCTCTTTCTTCTTTAAACTTTTGTACTATATCAGACATATTTTTCTCCAAAATTTTGTAAAAATATACTGATTTTGAAATTAAGTTGCAATTAAAATTAAGTGATGTTGGGGGTAACTTGTTTGAAATAAACAATTTCGGGGTCATTTTCATCAAGATTGTAAATTATCCCACTTTTTTGAAAACCGGCTTTTTCCAGTGATTTTTGCATTGGTTGATTGGATTCATTGGTTGAGGTAAACAATTTATCGGTTTTACATATCTTCTCAAAGAAATTCAAAAATTGAGTAGCGATTCCTCTTCTACAGAAATCAGTATGCACATAAATCATATCAATCATCCCGTATTCATAAAAATTATAATTAAAACTCCGTAAGCAATAATTTGAGAATCGGAAGTACCTACATAACATTCACCCGCATTGACAACACGGTTGATATATTTGATTCTTTCTGAGTGCATCTGTGCCATTTTATCAAATGAAATAATTGAATTGATATCATCTTTTGTGGCAATTCTAATTATTATCATCATGATACAGCATCTATATCGGTCATAGATTTAATATATATAATGAGACAACGAAAGCGAGAAGTTAAAATTAGTACCGTCAGAATACCTCAAGTTATCATTATAAATATTTTCATCATCTGAATTACGATATTGAATTCTGGCTCTTATAGTAGTAGGAATATTCAAACGATATTCCAAATTTGAACTTAAATTTAAATTCCATCTTTTACTATCTCTATCAGAATACGAATAATAATTCGTATTATAATCTATTTTATTTCTTAAATATCCATAAGAAACTGATGACCACCAAATAGTTCGTGAACTATAAAAATAAGTAACTTTATTAGTTAGACTAAAATCATATTTTTTCTGGATATCTGTTGAGTTTATTTCATACGAATCAAAATAGTAACGTGCAGTTGCCGAAGCATCAATTTGCCATTTCATGTTGATTGGTTTATTATATGAAAATAACGCAATAATATACTTTAACAACGACTCATCACCTAAATGAGAAGACTGTTTTGAATTTGCAGTGTAATTTTGAGTGGTATCAATATCGTATGGCGTATCGGATTCATACTGATAAGATAAAATTTGAGAGTTTTTATCTCCTTTTAAGTCATAGCCTCGATAATAATATTTAAAACCGACCCCTATACTTTTTGAAAATCCAAATCTTCTTAGTTCTCTTGGAAACATATCAAACGCATCTTGAACTAAAAGCATTCCAAGATGTTTATTCTCTTTCACTATTTTATTATCAAGTAAAAACGAATAAATCGCATCATATTTTTCAATTTTTTTTCAGACGCCTATCAATGGTGTGACTATTTTCATATTGATATATAATATCTGTAAGAGCTACCATAATAGCTTTATCAGGTTGTTTGAGAAGCAGCCCTTTTTTCTTTAACTCTTCAATCATATTATATGCTGTGAATGCAAATTTACCGACATATTGTCTTCCATTACCAATTAAAAAATTAAATGAAGCTCTATTTCTTCTACGTTCAATATCACTCTTCTGAAAAGAGTAAACAATATCGTTATAATGCCGATTATTTATATAATGATAATTGTATTCATCATGTTCTAATTCATCTTTTACTGAAAAAGTGAAATCAAAACTTCCACTTAAAATGACAGAATAAAAAAGGTCATTAACAAAATATTTTTTATACGTCGTTTGTGGGGAAAAACGCAACCGGGTATCTTTTCTTGAGTATTTCTCTTTTAAAAGATTACTTTGATTTGTTGGAATCCCATATTCCCCTTTATTATAATAATCTGATGATGAACTATTAAATGAGGTTTGAATAGAAAGTGAAGTTTTCAAATAATCCTCTAAGGTCTCATTCTCATATTTCATTGAAGAGCTCAATCTAAAAGAATACGAACTATTGTTTTCTTTTCCAAAAGAGTCAAAACTTAATTGTCCCTCTGAGCCACTTTTTGAATTTCTCGCTGATCCATCTAAATCTCCATCTAATTTCCAAATCAAATCAATGAATTTTAAGGGAACATAATCCTCAATTGTAAACGTATTATTTGCATAAACCGGTTGGACTGCACACACTAACAAAGTCAGCAGTATTGCTTGTTTTATTTTTGTAAACATAAACCTCTCCCATTGGTGTATTTTTCACACCAATTTGAATTTACTTAAAGTTTTTTGCGTTGTGTTATATCTCTTTATTATTATACATAATTTTGGTTGAAAAAGCGACAGATTTATCCAAAAAAAAGACGGAATGTAAATATATTCCGTCTTTACAAGTTCTTTTTATTATTTTGTTATGAAATTGACTGCCGGTTCACTCCAACATCAACTTTGAAATCAGTTTTTGCAAGCAGTGTCTGCTGACGTTTGCGTATCATTTCTTCGCTCATTTTAAAATCAGGACCGACATTTTCAATCATAATTGAAGATGTACACGATGCGTAGCATCCTGCCTGTCGTAAATCTTTGGACTTGAGATATTCAAATGTAAAACCCGCCATAAAAGTATCCCCGGCACCGGTCGCATCGACTAAATCAATTCCATACGGCGGAATATCAATAAAGTTATTGCCATCATAAATAACAGAACCTAATTCAGCAAGAGTAACTATAACAATTTTTGGTCCCCACGAATGAATCATTTTGGCAGCCTCATAAGGGTTCTCTCGGCAGTCTATACCGGTAAGAACTTTACCCTCAAGCTCGTTAGGTTTTACAATATCAAACTGACCTAGTGCTTCTTTGATACCATCAGGTGCTGAGTGTGAAATTCTGTCGTTTTCATCGGCAGACCTTAGAAGCCCCTGCGGGTCACAGAAAAAGAGTCCGTTAAAATTGGTTCTGATTTCTTTTATCTGCTCAAATGAAACTTCTCCCAAGATAGGTCCTATAAGCACCGCTTTGGAATCTTTGTACCATTCGGGTTTTATATTTTCGATATTGTTTGCTCTACCAAGTAAATCCAGAGTGCGATTACCGAAATCATCATAATAAATTAAAGAGAACCCGCCTGTTTCATTTGACGGTGTGATAATATATGTAATACCAAATTTTTCTAAATCAGCAGCAAACCGTTCTTTGTAGTCATCTCCGACAGCCCCGATTAAGTTAGTCTGCTCACCCATTTTTGAAAGTGCCAGTAATGCGTTTGTTGAACAACCTGAAAGAATACGTTCTTTGGTATCAACTTTTTGTGTTTTTATATAGTCGTAGACCGGATTTCCAAATGCTGTAATCAATGTGTAAGACCTTTCATTTCAGTTTCAATTTTTTGGTATATAACTGCTTTGTGGGGAGGTTGTCAAGAGATGGTATTTAATTATGTCATGCTGAGAAAAGTAGGTCAGGTCTCTCCGAGACCTGACAAAACAATAAGACTCTCCTATTTTCTTTCCTCAACTCCTTTCCTACAAAGCCGGAGAGGAGTATTGCTATATGTATAAAAATTCTTGATTCGTACACTAAGTTTGTCGAAATATATTTATATGATAATAACTACACTTCTTTTTTATCGCCCAAAACTTTTTGAGCATAGCGTAAACGCTGAAATGCGGTAATAACTGATGTCGTTCCGACAACTATCAAAGCAAATTCCAACCATCCCGCTTTAGGCCAGTTTCCGACCGGAAGCCAATGTTCTGCAATGGAACCGGCGATTATCAAAAGAAATTTTTCGGTACGCCCCATAATACCGACTGCACAGTTTTCAATTTTCCCGATAGATTCCGCTGCTGCCCGAGTATAGCTTGCAATCAGCATACCAAACAGGGCAAAAAGTCCCCATCCGGGATGAACCGCTCCCGAAAGAGTGATACCTGCTAAAATAAAAAACTCGCCATAACGGTCTATGACATGGTCAAAAATGCCACCGAAGACTGTTCCAAGATTTCCGGCTCTTGCTGTTGAACCGTCAAGCATATCGGCAATAGATGTAATCAGCATCCAAAAAACACCCCAGAGCATCTCTCCCCGCCAAAAATAAATACCGGAAACAATTGCTGAGAAAAAAGAAAAAATGGTGATATAATTCGGTTTTAAGCCGAGCTTAAGACATATTTTGCCCAAGAAAAGTGAATATTCTTCATAATAAGCTCGTTTTTTTTCATTTATAGATGCCACTCATAATCCTTTATTCGCTTATACAGTATAATTCCCTGTTTTTTGACTTGTCAAATATATGTCTTTTCAAAGGAGCGGTCAACTTCGTTATGTAATTATTATTGGCAGAAGAAAGGTTCGGGCATACCCTAACCTTTCAAAAGAAATTCAGTATATATTATTTTTCTTATTCTACTTTTTGTTTGATGCAAGCATACCTTTTAGACGAGTAATCACTTTAACCGGAGATGGGTCTACGTCATTGAGAATTGCCAAATAATACGACACAAAATCACCTAATTGTATCAGATAAAAAATTCTTTCAAGCGGTGATGCACCAATAGCGTTTATTTCAATAACTTCAACACCGAGTTCAGAAATCAGTTTATGCACAATATCCATCCGCTGTACAATTTGAATATGGTCATCAGTATCATGCAGCTGCAGAACAATTAAGTTTTTTTTGAATTTTTTGATAGAATCAGCCCATCCGACTAATTCATTGTGATTAAATTCGGAATAATGATTTACAAACGCTAAATTTTTTGCATTTTCGCACATTTGCCCTTTCCATCTGATACCAACCACATCGGTTATCGTAGGTCCGGTATAAATAATAGGAATTTTTCCGAAAATATTTTTTGCCATTTTCTTGGCGGGATTACTGTCGATATTATTGTCTTCGATAAATTCTGTACGGGTTTGCTGCAATAATTTGATTGTCGACTCAACTTCTTTGGTTAAATTTTTTACTAATTTAATCTTTTCAAAAAACAATAACGTCGGAATAAATGAATATCCGATTGCTGCTCTTGGCTGAAGACCTTCAGGAAGTTTAGCCATCGGTATTTCGTTGAGTTTACAAACATCTTCAAGCATACCTCCAGTCGAAATTGCGGCAATCATAGCCTTACGTCCGATAGCATCATCAAGTGCTGCTAAAGTTTCTTCTGTGTTGCCGCTGTAAGATGAAACGATAACAAGAGTTTCATCATCAACATATTCGGGTAAAACATAATTACGTACAACTTGGAATGGCACTAACAGTTTTGATGCAAGAAATGAACGCACCAAATCACCACCGATAGCAGAACCACCCATACCGATTACAACAATATTTTTTATTTCAGGAAAATCATCGGGATTTATTTTCCAGTTATTACTTATTTTGAGAGCTTCTTCCATTTGCTCCGGTAGATCAAAAATACAGTTGTACATATTTTCTGGATCTACTTCTCTTATTTTTTCAACATCATTGAGCAGAGACAATTTATTATTTCCTTTTTGATATGGTTTTCTTTTCAAGTTCTATTTTATAGTTTTGAAGATTCTTAATAACATCATGTAATTTATCACTTTTCAAGACAGATTCTGTTAAATGACGTGCCATCGTTGAATCTATTTTTTTAACCAGACGACAGAGATCAAATATTTTCCCCGGATTCATAGACAGCATATCAACACCCATGCCTATAAACAGAGGCAGTGCCGATAAATCACCGGCAACCTCACCACAAATAGAGATTGGAATATTATGTTTTTTACATGCTTTTACAGTAAGAGCAATAAGATTGAGTACTGATGGATGGAATGCGGAATATAAATATGCAACTTTATTGTTCATACGGTCTACTGCCAAAGTGTACTGTGTGAGATCGTTGGTACCTATCGACATAAAATCAACCTTGGCAGCAAGCAGGTCTGCTGTTAAAGCTGCTGAAGGAATTTCAATCATAATACCAATTTTAATATCTTTATCGAATGGAATCTGTTCTTTGTTCAGTTTAAACATTACCTGACGAATCAACCTTTTTGCTTTTTCCAATTCTGTAATATCAGAAATCATTGGCAGCATAATTTTCATATTTTTATTGATAGATGCCCGCAGTATCGCTCTAATTTGAGTTTTAAAAATTGCTGTCATCTCAAGCATCGGGCGAATACCACGCCATCCGAGAGCAGGATTTTCTTCATATCCCCATGAATCAGAATTTCCGATTTTATCATACCCTAAATCATAAGTACGCATAGTAACACAACTGTTTTTGTATTGAGCGGCAATACCTGCATAAAACTCATATTGTTCCTGTTCGGTTGGAAATGTACCAGAAGAAAGATACATAAACTCGGTACGATACAACCCGACAGGAATATTTTTATCTGATAATATTTCATCTACCGGACCGGGAAGGGTAAGATTAGCACCTACTTGAATTGTCTTACCATCCAATGTTTGCGGAGGGATTTGAGTAAGTTTTTTAATTCTTGTAACTGATACAGAACCTTGTTTTTTCTTAAGCTTTAGATACTCTCTCCAATCATCATCGGTTGGATTAACGATAATCTCCCCTTTGAGACCATCAAGAATTAATCTGCTATAATCTTTTATATGCAGATGGATATTTTTAGCTAATAATACCGGAAGCATAAGCCCGCGACTGATAAGTGCCATGTGTGAGTTCCGACCGCCCTCACTTACTAAAAAACCGATAGCTTTTCTTTGACGAAATCCTAAAATTTCTCCGGGGGTAAATCGTTTCCCTACTAAGATTGTATTAAGAGGAAATTTTAAATCACATTTATCAAATCCGGTAAGATGTGAAAGAACACGACTCCTAACAGCCTCAATATCAACTGCTGTTTGTCGTAAATAATCATCAGTTGAACGTTTGAGTGGAATAACAGCATCATGGATTAACTTATTATAGATAAAACCGGCATTTCGTTTTTCAGATTTTATCTTTGAGTTCACATCTTTTAAAAATTCAGAATCAGAAACAATCATTAATTGTGCATCAAAAATTTTTGCCACAGGTGAACCAATTTTTTTGGCTGCAGAATCTCGTAATGCCCGTAATTCCATTTTGGTTTCTTCAATAGCTTTATGTAAAGCAGCCATCTCGTCTGCCGCTTTAGATACCGGTACAGCTATTTCGGGAACTTCTGTATCTCCGGGCAGAATTACTCGGGCATAACCGAGAATAATACCACCGGAAATAACAGAACTTTTTATTACTTTTTTATTCGGGCTCATTTTTCTTCCATAATAATGTTATACAGGGAAAATTAAGTTGAGATGAGACAAAAATGCAAGTTTAATATTAGTCTATTTCAGAAAAACCGGATGATATTACTTCAATAAGAGCATCAACAGCTGATTCTTCATCGGCTCCTTCAGCCTCAACTGTTACTTCTGCTCCTTGTTCAGCAGCTAACATCATAACCCCCATAATAGATTTGCCGTTTACTCGCAAACCATTTTTAGTAAAATAAATTTCCGATTCAAATTTGGAGGCAGTAGACACTAATAATGCCGAAGGTCTGGCGTGAAGACCTAATTTATTGATAATTTTAGTCGTCTTTTTAATCATGCGTATTCTTCTGAGAGCATAAACCGTTTACCTGAAAGCTCTTTTACAATTCCTTTTAGTTCTAATGCTAATAAAAACCCCATTAATTCAGGAACAGCTAAACTAACTTCTCTTGAGATATTGTCAACTTGTTTTGGTCCATCTGAAAATAAATGTACAATTTTTTTTTCTATATCAGTCATATCGGGAAGCCTGACAAACTGTTTAGCCGCAATCTCTCCTTTGAGAAGAGGTAATTCTTCAAAAATATCATCAATTGATGTTATCAGTCTGGCTCCATTTTTAATGAGTTGGTTTGTTCCTCTTGACATTTTTGCAGCAGGAAGTCCGGGTACAGCAAATAGTTGTTTACCGTAAGAAAGACCTATTTCAGCTGTAATTAATGCACCTGATTTTTGTCCGGCTTCGACAACCACGATGCCATCTGAAAATCCGGCAATAATTCTGTTCCGTTGAGGAAAATGAGTTTTCATCGGTGAAGTGCCCGGAAGATATTCGGAAAAAACAGTACCTTCATTTTTGATTTTTTCTGCTAATTGTTTATTTGAGGGGGGATATATTTTATCTAATGAACTTCCCCACACCGCAACAGTGTGTCCTTTGGCATCAAGTGTTCCTTTATGGGCGGCAGAATCAATACCTTCTGCCATACCCGAGACAACAATGATTCCTCTGAGTGCAAGAGTTGATGCCAGTGAATAGGTGAATTGTTTACCATATTCGGTAGCATGACGAGCTCCGACAATGCCGATTAGTTTATCATCAAATGATATTTCTTTGCCTATTGAAAACAGAACCGGAGGGATTTCTTTGGGTGAGATTGAAAATAATTGTTTTGGAAAAGAGTTATCATTGTGAAAATGTACATTCCATCCTAATTGGATTATTTTTGAGGTATATTTTTTTGCTTCATCAAAATCAATATTGTTATGAATTGCTGATGCTGCCGCATGAGAAATTTGAGGTACTTCTTCAAGTTGTTTAATTGATGCTTTAAAAATATGTTCAGGAGTGCCAAAGGCTTTAATTAGATGGTGAAACCGCCCTCGTCCTATTCCGGGCAAACGCAGGAGTGCAATTATGTCCGTTAGTTTTTCTTTACATTCGTTGTTGATCAAGTGTCCTCTCAATCTCTTCTAAAAAGAATTTAGCACCCATACGGCTTACCGCTGAAATATAAATATAATCATTTGGAAGCTCTTTGGAAATATCTTTTAAGTCACTTTCTGAGATCGTATCGATTTTAGTAATAACCGTAATTGAAGGGCGTTTGATTAACATTTTATCAAATTTCAGTAATTCTTTTTCTAAAATTTCACGAGTTTGGACAATATCAAGCTCATTTATATCTATTACATAGAGCAGGAGACCTGTTCGTTGAATATGTCGTAAAAACTGATGCCCTAACCCTTTGCCGTCAGAAGCACCCTCGATAAGCCCCGGGATATCCGCCATAACACAAGATTTGAATTCTCGAAGTTTGACAATACCGAGATTAGGTACAAGCGTTGTAAAAGGATAATCGGCAATTTTTGGGCGTGCTGCTGAAAAAGATGAAAGAATGGTCGATTTACCGGCATTTGGAAGACCGACTAAGCCGACATCGGCAAGAAGTTTGAGTTCTAGCGAAATCTTTTTTTCTTCACCCGGAAACCCATCTTGAGCTTTTCGAGGTGACTGATTAACCGCAGATTTATAATATTCATTGCCATGACCTCCTCGTCCGCCTTTGGCAATCATGAATTCTTTTCCGGCTTCATCGAGGTCAACAATTATCTGCTCGGTATCATTATCTTTGATTACTGTCCCAACCGGAAGCCTGAGAGTTATATTTTTGCCTTTTTTACCTGTTCGTTGTCGTCCTTCACCATTATGACCTTTTTCAGCTTTATAATGCCGTTTATAACGATAGTCCAGCAAAGTTGTTAATTGAGGGTCAGCAACAACAAATACTGATCCACCATGACCGCCATCACCACCGTCTGGACCACCCTTTGGAATAAATTTTTCGGTGTGGAAAGAAACACATCCATGCCCGCCATTTCCGGCTGATATTTCGACTTCAACATAATCTATAAACTTCATGGAAAGAATAACGGTGTAATTGCTTAAAAAGTCAAACTTGAAGTGGAAAAGAAGATATTAATTGTCTATGGTCAAAATTGTGATTGTTTGTTGTGATTCTATCTTTGAGATGTCATAAGTGAAAAAATCTGAAACAGCGTTCTTTTTAGTAGATAATGTTTCGTAGTTCAGGATCCCTGTACACCTGACTTTTTGATTTACGTTTTTGACATGAATGAGCAGAACAGAGTTTTTGGGTGCTTGAATAAGTAGTTTGGAATCAGATATTTTAGAAAATGATAGAGATTGAGATTTGTCTATATAGATCGGAAGAGCGTCGTGTAGGGAAAGAGTGTAGATCTCGGTGGTCGCCGTATCATTAAAAAAAAAAAAAGAGAAAAAGATAAGAACCCTGACTTTATTAAAAGATCGAACGAGTGCTGACCGTCGACCGGTT
>CALCCW010000136.1:0-12105 GCA_937900185.1 uncultured candidate division Zixibacteria bacterium
GGGTTTTTTTATTATTTTTTTTGTTTTTTTTTTATTCTGTTTTTTTTTTAATGATACGGCGACCACCGAGATCTACACTCTTTCCCTACACGACGCTCTTCCGATCTCATTGTACAAAATAATTTTGTTTTGAAGGAAATCAAAAAATATAGTAAATCTTTTCAGAAGAGAAATCCCGATATTCCCATCAATCTCTTTAGAACTGACTAATCCATAAGAATTTTTAGGGAGATAGACTTTTTCATCTAAAAGTAGTTGAGAGCCGATTTTAAATGAATCTATAACGCCGACAGTACCATCTGTAATTCCACCAATTCCGCCTATTAATTGCGTTGATTTGTTTTTTTCATTAATTTTTTCAATTAGATTATGGGTATTGATAAAATGGGGATGCAGAATAAGTCCGATAGAATTTCCTAAATCAATAATAAATTTGCCTTTTACAGAGCCAATCGAACATTCTATTGTCGGAATAAGGTTATAATATTCAAATGGTATTTGATTACCGTTTGTTGGTGCTTGATAATCTTTTGGATTGTAAATTGTCAACTCTTGCGTATGAAAATTCAAAAGAATTGGAAACTGTGAAAGAAAATCGTTCCCTAAAATACCGCCAAAATCTACTTTATTTATTTTTTGTTTTAATAGCAGACTCAAATCAAGTGAACCTGCTATCATATTATACAGACGTAAACTGCTCATTTGCAGTGAATCTATGCGAACCAGTTGACTGTTTATTGTACCTGCGGCACCTATTGCCGGAACAAATCCTACGGAATCAAGATTGAGGGCTGCGGCTATAGGTTGATGGATTATACTTGTTCCGGCACCGGAATCCAGTAGCATATACATTTTTTTGGATTTGTTGATTGTGACAGGTATATATATACGGTCGTTATGAAATTCAAATTTAAGAGTTATTGTATTCTGTGATAAAAATTGATAGCTTGCTTTGGATTGTTTTTGAAACAGAAATAATGAATCATCAAGTGGTTTATCAAATATAAGGTTTTCGATTGTTTGAGTCAGTGTGAAATTAAATTTTTCTATCGTAGTTTTTAAGAAAAATGGGATACGGATGTTTTCAATAGTTTGATACGAACTTTCGAAAGTAGTTGTATTGGTTAAATCTTGTTTAGTCTTGAAAAGTTCTCGGTGTCCTGAAAGAATATTATAATACGCTAAGATAGTATCATCGGGGAATGGATGTAACATTATCTGATAATATTCTTTGTTGTTAATAACTGTTTTGCCGAGATACTTTTTATTGTTCAGAGAGTCATCAAATAAAAATGAAAATGTATTGAGGTAGACAGAAGAGAGAATGTCTTTTTTACTGCTTCCCGTCAGTTTGGTTTTTTGTCCTGATATATCCTGCTGCCAAGCAGTTTCACCATCAAAACCCTGTACCATAGAAAAATTAGGAAAATTGAGGGACAAAAGGTACTTATTGGGGAATTTAAGCAGATATTCAAAAGTTCCTTTGGTTCCATTCATATTCACACTGCCGGAGATACAAACCGATTGTAATGTTTTGATTCTTTCAACTGCTTTCTTGCCGCCAACAGATTTAGTAAGTATTGAACTGATACTGACTGCTTGTATAGGTGTGGTCAAAAGAAGAAGAACGCATGTAAAAAATAGAATATGATTTTTATAAGTATGTATGCTGCTCAAGAATAATTTAGTACCCTTCGACTCCGCTCAGAGTGACTGAGATAGGTGTTATCTTATTGAAAGTCATGCCGAACGGAGTCGAAGTATGACTTATCTTAACTGATTTATCAGCTTATACTTGTTATGTAAATAAAAAAACCGGTTACTTTGAAGTATCCGGTTTTTGAAGTTTTTTAGACAAATATTAGTTTTCAATATATTTGCTCAAAATGTTGTTCATCCGAGAAGTCATTTTTGAATTCGGGAGAACTTCTGTTGCTCCTGCTGTTTTGGCAGCTTTCATCTGATCTTTTAAAACATTTGGGGAATAACAGACAATTGGAATTGCACGTGTTGCACCATAGGAGCGTAACTTATTTATTAAAGATGGTGCTTCTATCCCGTTCAAATTGAGATCGATAATAATTAGGTCCGGTTTTATTTCCTGAGCTTTCGTGAAAATATCATCAGACCGAATTGCTTTAATTCCTTCAGCATCCATACCGTCTAAGAGGGTCATAATCTTGGACGTGAAAATCATATTGTTGGCGGCAATAATTACCTTTTTATTCATAAAGCCTTATCCCATCCCTAAGATTATACTATTTAACTAGTTACATTATTGTAACCTGCCAGCTTCAAGTTCTAATATACAACATTTTTTTACAAATTCAAAGAAGTTGTTGTATATTTCCTATAAAATATCTCATGTTTATGCTTAACATATTGGGGGGCTGAATGTTACTATAATATCTTTTCTGCTTGACACTCTTATTTGTTCTCCGTATCATTGCCTATGCCGATAGGAAGTCGCAATATTGCACAAATTCAAGACAACTCGCATCCGCAGCATTGGCTCCATTATTCAGACTCACCCACATATTATTCTCAGATTCAGATTTGTTCTACTTCTTTAGGTTATGCCGCAGAAAAGGTGAAGATATGAAAATAACTGCAATAATTCCGGCTCGGTTAGACTCAAAGAGATTTCCGAAAAAAGTTCTCTATCCTTTTTTGGGCAAACCGCTCATAGTTCATTTGTATCAGGAATTATCTAAATCAAAAGAAATTGACCGTTTGGTAATAGCAACATCTGACAATGAGATAATAAAAACAGTACAAAAATATTCTGCTGAAACAGTGAGAACATCTTCAAAACACAAGACCGGTTCCGACCGAGCAGCAGAAGCTGCCCAAAAAATCGGCGGTGATATTTTTTTGAATATTCAGGGAGATAATTTTGGTTTAAAAGTGCAGATGATAGATACTGTTATTAGAAAATTTAAAGCTCTCAAAAAGATACAATTTGCTACAATTGCAAATAAAATAGACAGTGATTCCGAACTTCAAGACCCAAATAATGTGAAAATTGTTTTGGATAAAGACTCTGATGCTATCTTTTTTTCAAGGTCTGTTATACCGTATCTACAAAACTCTTTACAGAAAAAAGTTACAAGTCAGTTTACATTTTATCATCATGTTGGTATATATCTCTATAGGCGGGCAGGGCTTCTTGCGTATGCATCGTGGAAACGGTCTCCGCTTGAAAAAGCAGAATCACTTGAACAGTTAAGAATACTGGAGCATTCTGAGAAAATACGGGTTTTCAAAACAAAAATGAAACCGGTATCAATTGATACTCTTGAAGAAATGAAAAAAATAGAAAATAATTTTATATAGGTGTACAATGACAAAACGAACAAAATATATCTTTGTGACCGGCGGGGTGGTTTCATCGCTCGGCAAAGGAATCTCGGCATCATCAATTGGACTATTACTCAAAAGCCGCGGATTATCTGTTGTCAATTTAAAATGTGATCCGTATATCAATGTTGACCCGGGGACAATGAATCCATTTCAGCATGGTGAGGTCTATGTGACCGATGATGGTTCTGAAACAGATTTGGATTTAGGACATTATGAAAGATTTTTAGATGCGTCGCTTACGAAAGATCATAATTTAACAACCGGTCAAGTATATAATGTTGTGATTACCAGAGAACGTCGAGGAGATTATTTAGGTGCTACGGTGCAGGTTATTCCTCATATAACCGAAGAAATAAAAAATCGTATTAAGCGGTTTGAAAAATCGGATAATCCGCCCGATGTTACTATTGTTGAAATTGGGGGTACAGTCGGTGATATAGAATCATTACCTTTTTTAGAAGCAATACGTCAGATTGGACTTGAAGAAGGTTTTGAAAATGTTATGTATGTTCATGTTACGTTGGTCCCGTATATTCGTACCGCAGGTGAATTAAAAACAAAACCAACCCAGCATTCTGTAAAAGAGCTAAGAGGTATTGGTATTCAGCCGGATATGCTTTTATGCCGTTCTGCTAAATCTATTGATGATGAGATGCGTAAAAAGATTTCTCTGTTCTGTTCTGTTCCGATAAAAGCTGTAATAACCGCCGAAGATGTTTCCACTATTTACGGTGTTCCGCTTAATTTACATGCTCAGGGTGCTGATGATATTGTGTGTGATCATTTTGGATGGAAACTTCCGGCACCGGAAATTGCTGAATGGGAAAAAATGGTTGAGACTATTATCAACCCGCAAAAACATATTAAAATTGGTATCTGTGGAAAATATGTTAATCTCAAAGATGCATATAAATCTATCATAGAATCATTTGTGCATGCCGGAGTAACATCAAATGCCGAAGTAGACCTTATTTGGGTAAGCTCTGAAGAAATAAAAAAACATGGTGCCGAGAAATTCCTGCATGATTTGGACGGACTCTTAATTCCGGGCGGATTTGGTGAACGAGGTGTTGAAGGTAAAATTGAAGCTATTAAATATGTCAGAGAAAACAATATCCCATTTTTAGGAATTTGTTTAGGAATGCAGTGTGCCGTTATTGAATTTGCCCGAAATGTCTGCGGGCTAACCGATGCACATTCTTACGAGTTTTACCGTGATCTAAAACATCCGGTTATTCATTTGATGGCAGACCAAGAAGGTGTTACTGATTTAGGGGGAACAATGCGGCTGGGGGCATATCCGTGTGTTATTGAAAAAGGCTCAAAGTCTGAAATAGCGTATGGTAAAACAGAAGTGTCCGAACGACACAGACACCGTTATGAGCTAAACAACTCATATAGAGAAATGCTCATTGAGAATGGATTAGCGATGGCAGGTGTTTCTCCTGATAAACGATTGGTGGAGATTGTTGAAATTAAAGAGCATCCTTGGTTTGTAGGTGTACAATATCATCCTGAATTAAAATCAAGACCTACAAAACCGCATCCACTTTTCAGAGACTTTGTGAAAGCGGCTGTTACCTATCAAGAAAGCAGGAATAAGAATTCAAAGGATAATAAAGAAAATGAAGTTAATCTTTCAAAATCGTAAAAGAATTATTTTTGTAATAGCTGTTCTTTTGATAAGTTTCATTCTCTGCGGTTGTCCAAATAATTCTTCAGATTTAGGTCCTGCCAATGAAGAATTTGTCGGTACCTATACGGTTCGAGATTTAAAAAAAGTTGAGCAGTTAGCTGAATCTGATTCAATCTTTTTTTCTGTAACACGAGGGACAACATATTCTATTGATTTTTTAAATGCCGCAAATGCTCAAGGGGATCAAAGTTTCTGTAATCACAGTGGTACTATTTTTGACTTTGGAACAGCGAAAGCTTCATTTGTTCCGACATCTTTAAATTATTCTAATTGTGATTCTGCTTCTATTCCTCGTGGAACATTTGTTGCTGACTTTATCAATCATGGTGATACTATCTGGATTTATAAACAGGTTACTGATACAGCAGCACCACAGAAATATGATTCTCTCTACATGATAAAACTTATGCAATAGAATTAAGCATATCTCAATTAAATCCGTTCTTTCTATAAATGATCTTATTGAAAAAGTTTGCTTAACAGAAAGTAATATTTCTAGTTCGTTCAGCATGACTCGTAGCATAAAAAGATTTCTCTAACATCATGAACGGAATTGAAGGTGCTTAATGGAGATATTGAATTTTTTCAACGACTCCAAATTCAGGAGGTTTTTTATGTTCAATTTCATTATTGCGATACTCTAAATTTACCCCAAGGATATTTTGTGGGCGATTATGTTAATTATGGTGACACGATTGTGCTGGAACAATTAAACGGAACTATCTTGAAAAGAATTAATTTAATTCAGCAAAAGTGATTACATGAGGCGACCCATTTTATAAAGCGGCAGATAGATATAAAATATGAGCAGCAAAGATGTTACAATATAAATCGGCAGCAGATATTTCCCGAATCGTCTTTCAATAGCATTTCCAATCATAATATATAAGGGGAATGCAACTACAATATGACGATAATAGCAGTCTGTTGTACCTGCCGATGGAGTGAAAAGCAAAATCCCAAACATAAATAACTGCAGTCGTATATCTATACTTTTACGGTAAAACAGAACCATCAAACTGATTGTAAACAGCAAAGTGATTGATACGGTGTTGGAAAACGGAAGTGTTGTGAGTGTTTCATATATTGTCAGTAACGGAAATGTCGCTTTGTGTGCGTAGTATGACTGAGCCTGAAATGTGTTGTAGAGGAAAAAATCATCAAAGACAATGTAGTTGTATAGACAATATAAAGTTAATCCTACTCCGATTGAAATGAGAGCTGAACTTAAAAAAATTTTTTCTTTTAAGGTCGAGGTTTTTCTCTCTTGCCAAAGAGTGTATAATATAGGAAGGGCTATAACAATTCCCGAAGGATATGTTACAGCAAGCATTGCACTTAAAGGAACTATAAACAGATACTTTTTTTCATGCAAAAAAGTAAAAATAAGCATTGTCAGCAGTAAAAATATAGAATATGGAAATGCCGTCAGATAGTAAAATGATGTCGGAAATATTAGTATTGACGCAACTGACCAAAGAGCAGTCTTTTCAGAATATAGTTTCTCGGCATATCGATACAAGAGAAGCAAGGCGAGCCAAAAGGAGAGCCAGCTTAGACCAATCATAACAATATTTATAGGTATCGGCAGAACAGATAATAAAGATCCAATAAGCGGATAAAATGGAAACCATCCAATATTACCACAGATATTTCCGGGAGAGTATTGGCAAGGGTATTTTTCATAGCCATCACGTGCTATTGAAAGATAATGCTGACCATCCCATTGAATTAACATTCTTTGCATGGAATAATACTTGTATTCTCCTTGATGAAAGCAAAAAAGGTATAACAAAACAAAGAGCAAAAATAAGATTGAGGGAAGATAAAATCTTTTACTTTTCAAATATGTATAAATCATAATAAGCAATATATCTTTCTAATAGTTGAAAACATAATGTAAATCAAAGGCATACATTAAGAAAATAAAAAAAACTTTCTTTGCTGTTTTTCTTTATTTACGTTTTTTATGCGTCTCATAACATTAAAAAGTTCTATTTTATAAGAAAAAAGATTTAAGTTGTTGCGAAATAAGTAGATAATTGAGATTGACTTTGAACGCCCATTTTGCTATCCTTGATTTTTATAAGAAAAAGTAGGATATACATGAAACAACTAACTATAATAACTATATTTTTCGTGCTTTCTTTTGCTTTGTGTCTACATGCAGAAGAAAATGTCAAACTGTTTAATTCTGCGGTAAACCCTGATACATATTTGCTTCGCCCCGGAGACAAACTATTAGTTACATTTATCAATTCCCAAATTGAACCTCTTAATCTCGAAATAGATCCGGAAGGGAAAATAGTCGATGAAACAATAGGTCTGTTTGATTTACAAGATAAAACACTCGCATTTGCTAAAAAAGAGCTGACTGAGATTTTAAAACAGCTTTATAATGTTAATGAAATAGATGTTTCAATAACCGCTCCTCGGGAGGTTGCTATTTCTGTTTACGGCTCTATTCTACACCCGGGAGTCTACAAAGGTCTTACTTCTGACAGAGTCTCCGATATAATTAAAAAAGCAGGTGGTATTTCTAACAACGGTTCATCGAGAAATATTTTATTCTATGGGGGAGAGAATCATATAGATGTTGACTTGGATAAAGCAGTATATCTCGGTGATTTAAAATCAAACCCTTATTTGTATGCCGGATATAGTATTGAAGTTCCGTCAAAATCATCGCAGACTGTGCAGATTACCGGTGACGTGAACTTTCCCCGAGAAGTAGAATTAAAAGATGGCGATAACCTTACAATGCTAATTCAACTGGCAGGGAGATTTAAAAATTCTGCGAAATTATCAGATGTGCAAATAATTCGAGGTCATAAAAAAATTGAGAATAAAAAAATACAAGCCGGTGATATTGTTGTTGTAGAATCATCATTTCAGATGAAAAATAAAAATATAAAGCTATTTGGTGCTGTTAAAAATCAAGGGATATATCCTTATGTTGAATCTAACACGCTTGATGATATACTTGCTCAGGCAGGCGGATATAGCGAAACAGCAAATATTGAAATGACAACAGTGTTTCGTCAGCCGTTAGTTGACAGCCACGGGGAAAAGTCTCAAATCAGATACCCGATTTCAATACCGTTTCAAACGACAACACATACAGCTTTACAGCTTGAAGTAAATGATTCAATTTTTGTACCTTGGCAAGTCGGGTTTGTCAAAGTATCCGGTGCAGTAATAAACCCCGGATATTTCCCATATCAAAAGAATAAAGATATTTTCTACTATGTAAAATCGGCAGGCGGATTTCTACCTATATCAAACAAAGATGAAATTCAGATTTTTAATCCTATTTCTGAGAATACAATTTTAGCACCTTCGGGGGTAACAGTTCCCGACGGAGCAGAAATTATAGTACAGATAAAAGAGGAGCTGAAATGAATCAAGAGCAGACATCAAATTTTTGGCTCTTTTTAGAAGTATTAGCCAAAAGGCGTAACCTTATTATTGTCATAGTAACTCTTGTAACTCTTGGCTCAATAGGAACAGCACTTCTTTTGCCGAAGTGGTACAAATCAGAAGCCCTTCTTTTACCTCCCAAAAATATAACAACGGCATTAGTCGGTTCATCCCGATTTTCTGAAGCATTTTCGATTACATCGGGACTCAATCTGCCGGTACTTACTACTCCAAATGATCTCTATGCCCGCATGCTTAAAAGCCGTACGGTAACAAAAAAAGTTATAGATCAATTTAATCTGCAAAAGCATTATAAAACTCGGAATTTTGATGAGACCTATGACGCTTTTATGTATTATACAAAAATAAGGGTGACAGCAGAAGGACTTCTCTCTGTTTCTGTTGAAGATAGAAACCCACAAATGGCTGCCGATATGACCAATGCATTAATAGATGCTCTTGATGAAGTCAACCGTGAGATAATTACCGATAGAATCAATCAAACCAAAAAATTTATTGCAAGTCGTTTAGCACAAGTACGTACTGATTTAGACTCTGCACGTTTTGCTTTACAATCGTTTCAAATGAAATATAAAGCAGTTGATTTTGATGAACAAACCAAACTGGCAATTGAACAGGCGGCACAGCTAAAAATAAAACTTGCAGAGCTTGAATTAAATCTCCAAATGAGTAAAATCTCACTTGGTGCCAACAATGCTGAACTTGTAAATTTACAAAGACAAAAGAAGATTATTAAAAAACAGCTTATCCAACTTGAGACATCAAATCCTGACAGTTCATTCTTTTCGTTACCGGTGGCATTGATTCCATCTTTAAAAGGTGAGTATGAACAACTGTTCAGCAGAGTAAAAGTCGGCGAAGCTCTGTATCAAGTCTTACTTGAACAGCGTGAACAGGCAAAAATGAAAGAGTTTGAAAAAATGCCGACGCTTTCGGTTTTAGACCGTGCTGAGGTCCCCGAAGTAAAGAGCCGTCCAAAGCGAACTTTGATTGTTGTCGCTTCTGCGGCAGGTTCTTTTTTCTTTGCGGTTTTTCTCGCTCTGATTTTGGAATATTTTAGAAAATTAGAAGATAATTATCCTGATGATTATAAGAGAGCGATTCATTTCCTCTCTGCTTATTTTGGATGGCTGCCCGGAGTAAAGAAAAAGAATTGAACCGATTTTTTTAACAGAAGTATAAGAAGAAATTAAAAGGAAAAATATATGGCATCATCGTACATAGCAGATACAGCACATATCGGTACAGAAACTTCACTCGGCGAGTTTTGTGTTGTTGGGGAAAATGTAACTATCGGAAATGGATGTCAAATTGGTCATCATGTTGTTATCCACGAGGACACAAAAATCGGTGACAATGTCCGTATTGATGATAACAGTGTTATTGGCAAAAAACCTATGAAAGCGGCAAACTCTGCAGTGACAAAAGATGAAGAACTGCCTACTTGCACTATAAAGTCTGATTGTATAATAGGAACTTCAGTGATAATTTACCGCGGCTGTACAATTGGAGAAAAAGTCTTAGTTGCAGATTTAGCTACCGTACGTGAAAATGTATCAATTGGTAAAAAGACAATTGTCGGGCGGGGAGTAGCTATTGAAAATTTCTGTACTATTGGAAAATATGTAAAACTTGAAACAAATGTCTATATCACTGCCTATTCCGATGTTGCCGATAGAGTTTTTGTGGCACCATGTGTGGCAACCTCCAATGATAATTTTGTCGGAAGAACCAAAGAACGGTTTAAAAATTTCAAAGGTGTTATTATAAAAAAAGGTGCTCGTATTGGTGTGAACTCGACAATCTTACCCGGAAAAACTATTGAAGAGGATTCTTTAGTTGCTGCCGGTGCTTTGGTTTCAAAAGATGTTCCCGCCAAAAAAATTGTTGCAGGAATGCCTGCAAAAGTTCTACGTGATGTCCCCAAAGAACAACTTCTGGAAAATCAGGGTTGGGATGATGAATAAAGGATTAAATTAAAATGTCAGTACCTCTTTTAGATCTCTCTCGTCAGTATGCATATCTCAAAGATGATATGAACAAGGCGGTATTAAATGTTTTAGATCATGGCTGGTTTATCTTAGGACCGGAAGTTACCGAACTTGAAAAACAAATAGCAGAACTTTCGGGTACTGCTTATGCACGTGGAGTTGCTTCGGGAACAGATGCATTACTTTTGGCTTTGTTTGCCGCAGGTGTGAAAGCGGGCGATGAAGTTATTACGACTGATTTTTCGTTTTTTGCTACTGCCGGAACTATTTCACGACTGGGAGCAACACCGGTGTTTGTGGATATTGAAAAAGATTCATATAATATCGACCCGAATCTTATTGAAGCTGCAATAACTAAAAAAACAAAAGCGATTATTCCGGTGCATCTGTTTGGTCAGGTTGCCGATATGGATCCGATTTTAGAAATTGCTAATAAACACAATTTAAAAGTTATCGAAGATGCTGCTCAGGCTATTGGTGCAAAATACAAAGGTAAGCCTGCCGGGTCGATGGGTGATTATGGGTGTTTTTCTTTTTACCCATCCAAAAATCTTGGAGCAGGTGGTGACGGTGGAATCAT
This sequence comes from uncultured candidate division Zixibacteria bacterium, assembly GCA_937900185.1. Taxonomy (GTDB): domain Bacteria; phylum Zixibacteria; class MSB-5A5; order GN15; family FEB-12; genus QQUK01. The sequence goes on from CALCCW010000136.1 coordinate 11,072, forward strand.
TACGACCAATACAGAAGAAAATGTCGAACTGTTGACTATCCTTCGAAACCATGGGGCAAAACCAAAATATTATCATAAGATTATCGGGTTTAATTCTCGGCTGGCATCTATACAGGCAGCGATTCTGCTTGTCAAAATGCCTCATTTACAAAAATGGTCTGAAAAACGAATTGAACATGCCAATATTTATGATAAAGCATTTGCTGATGTGTCAAATATTACTACACCAAAAGTAATGGACTATTCTGATTTTCATATTTACAATCAGTACACGATAGCAATTCCGAATCGTGATAAAGTTGCCGCAAAACTCAAAGAAGAAAATATTGGTTCTGATATTTACTATCCGGTACCATTTCATAAGCAGGAATGTTTTGCAGATTTAGGATATGCTCCTAAAGATTTACCGGTAACAAACAAAGCATCCGAAACTGTTCTTTCTATTCCTATTTATCCTGAAATGACAGAAGATGAACAGCAGATTGTTATTGACGCCGTGAAAGAAGCTGTGTCTTAAATTATAATTTTGATGATACAAGGAGCCTTAGTCGTAAGGCTCCTTTTTTCTTATTTGTGAAAATGAATGGAAGTTGATGTCTGAACGTATTTCAAAAACTATTTTTTCCGTTGCTGCAATAATTCTTTTATCACGTCTGCTTGGTTTTGTACGTGAGATGGTAATAGCAAATGTTTTTGGTACTTCGGCTGATTATGATATCTATCTCATCGCTGTTATGCTTCCGGCATTAGCGTATGGTGTCATAAATTTTGCTTCCATATATTTCTTCGTACCTTTTTTATCCAAGCAGAACAGTTCTGAGGGGAGAACGAATTGGAAAGCAATATACCCACCGTTAAATCTTATATTGCTTGCCTCATCTGTTGTCATGCTGATAATAATTTTCGGCTCACCCTATATAATGAAAATTTGGGGGTCACAGTTATCCGATGAAAAGTTTGCCCAAGTTGTTTTGTACAGCCGTTTGACATCTCTTATGGTACTTTTAGGAACTACCGAGGCATTCATGCGGGCA
>CALCCW010000137.1:0-5751 GCA_937900185.1 uncultured candidate division Zixibacteria bacterium
GAAGTCAAAGGAAATAGATAAAATTTATTTTTTTTTCAAGCAGAAGACGGCATACGAGGTATATCAGTGTGACTGGAGTTCAGACGTGTGCTCTTCCGATCTAACTCTTTCAACTGTAATTACCGGTACTCTTTTTGCCAATTTAATCCAAATATCGTCTATATATTCGAGATCTGATTGGTCAGAAAAATAAGATCTCAACACAACACGCTTAAATAAATCAATTATGAGTTTTTCATTTGCAGATTGATTAGATTTTGTCAATTTAGTCATTTCTTCTTCAAATTGTGAAGTCTTATGATAGTCTTTAATCTCTTTTATCTGACCTTCTGATAATCCTGTAATCTTAAAATTTGCATCTCCTATACTAACACCTGATGCTAGAAGTGTACAACTAGAAATATAATGTGTTTTTTGAAAATAATCTTTTATAAAGTAAGATAAAACACCTAGACCACCCATAGAATATCCTATCAAGTGAATTTTTGAATTTTGATTGATTCTATTATTTAGTCTTTTATCTAAATTTCCAGATTTTATTTTTCGGACTAATTTTTCGATGTCATAAATTAATTGACGAAATCCTAGATAAAATCTGATTTTATTTTTTTCAATCATTTGAGAAGAATTTAAGATTTTATAGTCTCCTTCATATGGTCTTCTCCAATAATGAAAAGGGATGGGCATTAGCACAGATGCAATATTTGGGAGATCTGTTTTGTGAGAAGACATTGGAGTTTGGATTGATTCAAAAATTTTCGAAATAGAATAATTTTTACTGTAGTAGATATCAGATTGTTCTCGTTTTTCATCAAAGCCATTTACCATTATTAATAAATCGCAAATAGACTCATTAGATTTATCTATAGATTTATCTATAGATTTATCTATATGAAAATAAAGTGGAAATATGTTATTGTCTTTGATAGTATCCTTATTTTCATTTTTTAAAATAGGTTGTCTGAAAAGCCCAGATTCAAATTTAGAGATTTTAATAAAATCTTCTTCAATAAAACTATCGGAATATCTTTTAGGATGAATAATTTTCAATTTTGCACCCTTTGACTTTGGCAGGTTTTAAAAATAAATTATAGTTTCTCGTAATTGCGTAGGGGTGTTAATCTTTCATACCAACCATCAGCTAAGAAAAAATCCTTTACGTTAGAAAAGGAATATGCTTCAGCAAGTTGCTTTGTGTTTTCATATCCATTTTTTATAGCAAAATCCTCAGCATTTTTAAAATTCCAGGAAGACACTAAAGAGTCTATTGCTATTCTTTCTGCTTCTGTTAAACCATCCCTCCCAGCAATTCGAATCTCCAAACCGTAATCACTATTTTTAGGTAAATTTTGATTATCTTGGTATCCTAAAGCTGCGAGTATTTTTGATGCTGTATCGCCGTTATGGATAGTTACTCCTTCTGCTCCTATTACTTTAATTTCAAAACACATAATTTGCTCCTTAATGTTATTAATTTTATCAAGTTAATTCTTTTTCAATTCTTGTCAAGTTGTTATTTTATCATATGTTATCGACCATGATTATATTGAATCTTACTATTTAAAATCAATCCTGGTCAACAAAAACATTGCATAAGGTCTTGGACTATCACAATATAAACAAATTGGCTTATATATGTTTTGTAACCTAATAGCATGTTACAACTTATCAGATTTTTAATAATATCTTCCCAGCAGTTTTCTGAATCCTCTCAAACGACTTCAATAGCAACTCTTTATCTCCTTTGTACATCTGAATATAATCCTGAAATGCTGAATTTGTATCAAGCCCAATCGCATAACAAACCACAAAGGCCACAGCTTCTGCTTCAGTCTCTTTCTGTTGTTTGGATAAATTTTCTCCCTTATTCTGATGAAGTAATTCATGAGCCAACTCATGAACCCTTACCGAGAAATCTTCAGCCGGACTTAAACCAGTTCTGATGATAATTCTTCCACCAGTTGAATACCCGAATGCTAGAACGTTGCTAGAGTATAGAAGCTCTATTTTATTATCTGAAATAAATTGATTCAATTTTTCACTATATGCTACTGGATCACCTTTTACTTTACTTATTTCAGGAAGTTCTTCACCATCAGTTTGAGAGATATCGAACACGTTTACTATTCTAAAACCAAAGATTTCATTTTCTACTTTATTTGCCTTTAGTGACTCTTTTTTTGAAATAATTGGAGCGATTATTTTTATCCCTTTTTCTCCTTTTAGAACGAAACGATTAAGTTTTTTCCAAGTCTGAAATCCAGCAATTTGAGATGCATTTGGAAATTGTCTTGAAATTAACATTATATTTGTGAAGCTATAGTGATAAAATCTCCCCATTGTCTGTAAATAGTTCTTTAAGTCATCTGATTGACCTTTTTCAATTGATTCGATTAAATCATTGATAGCATTGTCAATCAACGATTTAGCTTTGTTTTCTTTCAATTTCATTATATTCATCTTTCTCTTTAAGGGTTTTTGTGTTTCTTCACTGGTGAGCCAGGAACCAAAAAGCCGTAAGAGAAAGTGACTAACAATGTGAAAACAAAGGGGTAGATGAATGTGCTAAAAATATAAAGTAAAGCTGTTAAAGACTAACGCCTAAATAATAGATATAACATGTTTGAAACGATAGTTTCAGTATAATATTGACATATATGCTAAAGTAGTTTATTCTTTAGAAAAATGTAAATTTATTAAAAGAAAGTGCAACTAATGGATTGTATGTTTTGTGGGGAAACACCCGATACGGAAGAACACATAATTCCAAAATGGCTTCAGAATCGATATTCTCTTCAAAATCAAATTCTTTTAATCCCTAACGGCACCGAATTACAGTATAAGTTTGCCAAAATACCAGTAAAGAATGAGCATAATAACCAATTTGGTAAAATTGAACAGAATATTTCTCAGGGGATCTTTAATTTAAATGAAGTATATCTTTGGGCACTTAAGATTCATATAGGAATGCTCTATAGAGATTCATCTCTGAAATATAATATAAGAATACCAAATTCGTCAACAATTCTTGACATAAATGAATTTTCTTCAGAAGTAATTATGTTTAGACTTCTTTATAATAATTGGAGAAATGGAGGAGAAACAACTCCCAATCCTTTGGGTAGTGTATATGTATTTGACAGTTTGATGCCATATAACGATTTTGATTTTATTCATTGTTTAGAAACTGGAACAATTTGCTTAAATATCGGAGATAAATTCATTACTGTATTTCTTTGGGATCAATCCGATGGATATAATTCAGACATTGAAGATACTTGGAATAATCATCATAAAGTAATAATTAATTCTATAAGCGAAGAAAAGAATAAAGAAGCTAATGCATATCTTGCTCAACATGTATGGGCATGTGAAAGCTCATATTTTCTTTATCGACACCGTAGATTATTTAATTTTATAAAGAGTAATAATAATTTCTCGCTTGTGCCACCAATTAGTCGAAATTCAGGAATCTCAATAGATGAAAATGTTTATAGGCATATATGTATCTCATTTGGACTTGAACTTCTTGAGTTTAATGGTGAAGCTGGTAACAAATACCGTCAACTAAATTTTGAAGAATATATAAAAGATAAGAAAAATTTAAAGAAAAATAATTGAAAATTTGATAATATCTGAAAAAGAGGAATGTATGAGTAATAAGGAGCTATTAGGTAACCGCACTATACGTTGTCACAGAGAAAATGCTCCTGCCTTTTATCGTATGGGTTTTCTTATTGTATTCCTAGGATTAACGTTCCTTACAATCCCCGACAACATAGCTTTTACCATTATCCTTGTAATTTTCGGAATCCTTTTTATTGTTGGAACTCGGCTTACGTTTGAGGCAGCTTGGTTCTTCGAGAAGGCATTTAAACAAGACAAGAATCTTCTACACGAAATTGAAGCGATAGGGGAATCCTACTTCCCCTTCAGCAGAGAATGGCAAAAGCAATTGTTAATTGCTAATGGGAACAAGCACTACGGGCATGGATTTTGGTACGAAACATATGGCTATTTAGCATGGATTTTCGCTATTCTATTATACTTGGTCTATTTTATTCATTACATCCTGAATGAATCATTTTTTTTCAGATGAATGATAATATGAATACAAATTTGTTTATCGAGACTGAGAAGGTATGGTGCAATATATCTCTGGCTTAAATAATAATACTAATTTATATTAATAATTATAAACCAAACGAACAATGCATTCAAAGTAGTATTGGATTATTATGTGAAACTATTCATTAACGAATCGCAAGAAGTAATAATAAAAAATATCTATGGCTTTATCAAAGAAAATTCTTGGGAGTTAGCTTCTGCTTCTGATAATTCCATTGTGGCAATAAAAGATCAAAAAGATTATCCAATGAACTATATTTGGATCATTGAACCTACTAAGGCTGGATTTATGGTTGCTTTCAACTTTAAGTATCATCCTGTTCATGCCTTCCTTCTTTTTTTGATACTAATATATTCAACCATTTTTTTAATATATTTGATTTTATCTCTTCATTTTGAATATATCAAATGGAGCTGGATGTTTACGATCACATCATTGATTTTGATCATTATTCCGATGAATTACATACTTTTTGTTAAGCCATTACTAAATAAAAAAATACTAAATAAAAATATATACGACTTTTTTTCAAGGAATCTTGATGTCAAGGTAATTGATTTTTATCACTCTAACAGCTTCTGGAATATCTGGTTTTATTTATTTACATTTATTACGGTTACTACCTTGTTTACGAGTTTAATATATCAATCAGTGATAATTGGACTTATGTTTAGCATTGTTTCTATTCTTTTACTAGTAGTAGGAACAAATGTGGTAATTACTCAATCAGATGAGGGAATGTTTGCAAGAAGAGTAATGCTTGGAGTTATGACTAGTTGGATTTTTTTTACATTGATAAGTGTCTTATTTATAACTTTTACAATAATAATCCATTCTGTAAATATATGCGATATTGAATGGGCACATCATAATCAAAGTATAATTGATGTTCTTAAAATTATAATTGCTAACTTTGATGAATTCATATTCCATGAGGATAGTGTTATAGCTATCCTTAATCCACAACATTGGAACCTTTCACAATTTGCTATTAAAGAAAAATTAAACTCACTAGAATTATTGAAATTTTTCCCTTTACTAATTATTTCAAATGGAATTGTGATAATAGGGATGTTAAATCGCTGGACTAAAAATATTTCAAGAAGCACTAAACATGTCCTTAATGATAAGGGCACTCTGCCAACGGGTGTAGTATCCAAAACTAAAGCAAAAAACTTTTTCAACTTTGGAATTATTCTAATCTGGCTGATTGGGACCTTAATCAATATAACTCATTTTATTTTGAGTGTATCAATAGTGTATTGGTTTTTCACGGACAATTATTTATTTTTCCCACAACTTATTTTCAAGTTATCTTGGGTAAAATATTTCCCACAACAATATGATTCTATTCTTGTTTACATTTTATGGTATAGTCTAATTTTTATTTTAATATTTCCATCCTTGATTATAACTTACAAGATCGGAAGAGCGTCGTGTAGGGAAAGAGTGTAGATCTCGGTGGTCGCCGTATCATTAAAAAAAAAAAAAAAATATGTGAATGAATATTCCTTGAAGTATAATTCTCGAAAAGTCAGCGAAAAATAATTCTCGCAAATGTGACTAATGTTGTATAACGTGTCATCGCTTTTCTCTACACACGTCCTCTGTCTATCCCTCTT
>CALCCW010000138.1:0-7282 GCA_937900185.1 uncultured candidate division Zixibacteria bacterium
CTCTTTCCCTACACGACGCTCTTCCGATCTGCAAGACTGGTCGGGAGTGATTCAGGACACTGCCTCAACTGCAACGCTGGCGGCATTATTATCGGCGAGAGAGAAGAAATCCGATTACCTTATTAATAAGCATGGATTCACAGATCAAAAGTATAAGATATACTGTTCATCAGAAACTCATTCATCAATAGATAAAGCAGTGAAAATTGCAGGGTTCGGTATTGAAAATTTGGTAAAGATAGCTGTCGACAACTCATTTGCCATGAGACAAGAGGAGCTTGAAAAAGCTATTTCTCAAGATATAGCAGACGGATTTGTTCCACTGTGTGTGATAGCTACTCTTGGGACAACCTCGACTACAGCAATTGATCCTCTTGATGCAATTGGCAAAATTTGTATCAAATATAATTTGTGGCTTCATGTTGATGCCGCTTTTGCAGGTTCGGCTCTTGTGTTAGATGAAATGAAATGGATGATTAAAGGGATTGAACGTGTTGACAGTTTTGTGTTTAATCCTCATAAGTGGATGTTGACAAATTTTGACTGTTCGGCGTATTTTGTCAAAGATGAGATGGCGTTAGTTAAGACATTTGAAATTATGCCTGAATATCTTAAGACAAATGACAAAGAAACGGTTAAAAATTATCGTGATTGGGGAATTCCACTTGGTCGGCGTTTTCGTGCCTTAAAACTCTGGTTTGTCATTCGTTCGTATGGTGTTGAGGGGATACAGTCAATAATTCGTTATCATATTGAATTGGCTGTTGATTTAGAGAAGAAAATAAAAGAGCATCCTCAGTTTGAGCTGCTTGCCCCGCGTTCGTTGAATTTACTTTGTTTTAGGTTTGTTCCGAACAAAGAATTAAATACTGAAGATATCAATCAGCTTAATCAAAACATTCTCGAATCATTAAACTCAGGTGGCAAACTGTATCTGACTCACACTAAATTAAATGGGAAATATGTGTTAAGAATGCAGATTGGGCAGACTAATGTACATAAAAGGCATGTAGATTCTGCATGGGAACTTATACAGCAGACAGCAATTAAAATAAACGAAAAAAAAAGCAGTTAAAATAACTGCTTTTTTTAAACTTTATAAAGTTAGTACTTCTAACCTTCTAAATCATGCCACTCACCATCTTCAAGCCAATGATTAGGACGGTCTATGAAATTTATAACATTTTCTATTGTTACCCAATGACGGTGTTCTTCATCGGCAATTTTATGTAAAGTCGCCGCATTTTTTTCATTGTCAAGTTTTTCTGCTTCAGTACGATAAAATGCTTCTGCTTTTTTCTCTACATCGCGAGCTTGTTCCCATACCTTTTTGGCATCTGTTGGAAAAGTGAAATCTTTGTTCTCTTCTTTTAAGGTAACAAAAATATTTTTAACCGATGTTAAGATTGTTGATGCTTCCGATTCTACATATTCGACATCATTACCGTCAAGCATAGATTTGAAAAGAATATAATGTTTCTGTTCATCGTTTGCGATTTCTAACAATATTTTTTTTAATTCAGGAGAACCGATTTTTGCAGCTGCTTCTTCATAATAAGCCTTGCCGTCGAGTTCCATTTGCATTGCGTATTCAAAAACGTTCATAATAAAAACCTCGTATGTTGGTGTTCAATTTTTTTGCGTAACATATTCTTTTACGTATATTTGTCAACAATTCATTGAAAATATCTACATATTTTTCTAAACTAAAGCAGATGAACCGCTTGATAATCATATTGAAATGACTATCTTCTACCTATGCGAACCAAAATGCTGCTTCAAAGTATGTTTTTTTTGCTCTTATGTTTTCATATAGGCACTGCTTATGCCAAAAAAATTGATATTAAGCCTATTGAAAAGAGCCATTTCATCTATTATTATGATAATACTCAATATATTCCTTTTTCAGATTCTGTTCTTATGGAATCTTGCCAAAAAATGATACAACTCCTAAAAGATTCAATTGCATATAAACCGTCAGTCTATCTCTTAAATAATTTGGATGATTTCAACTCTTTGGTTGGTGGAAAATTTCCCGACTGGGGAATCGGTGTTGCTTTACCGTTAAAAAAAATGATAGTCATAAAATCACCTGATAGTTTTAATCTAAATAAATCGTTACAACAGCTTTTGGCACATGAATTTGCTCATCTTGCTGTTGCTCATAAGTCTTTTTTAAACGAACCACCTCGATGGCTTAATGAGGGCATTGCTATGTATGTTTCGATGGAGTGGAGTTGGTCGGACAATGTCGCTATGGGTAAAGCAGGTATCTTTGGGCAATTTATTAAGTTGCAGGATATTGAGCTGGTTAATCGTTTTTACGAGAGCAAAGCACAAATTGCCTATGCCGAGTCGTATTTAGCTGTTAAATTTATGTTAAAACATTACGGCACAAGTTCGGTAAGAATCTTTTTAGAGCAGATAAGTCGAAATAAATCTGTCGATGATGCGATGTATTTTGCAACCGGTTCTTCAATGGAAGAGTTTCAAAATGATTTTAATATTTCTTTACATAAACAATTCAATTATGCGAGCTTATTTATGGACACAATGTTTTTTTGGATTGCATTGGCAATTATTGTCGTATATGCTTTCTTTTTGCAATATAAAAAAAGACGAGCGTATTATAAAAAATGGGAAGAAGAAGAAAAACTGCAGTCAACCGATTTTGATTATGGTAATTCTGACAATCCCGAACAGATTGAAGATGACGACGAGGCATGGCGACAGTAAAACACAGGCTTGAATACTGGGCAGCTGTATTTGGTTTTAGTATTGCAAATTTGCTGTCTGCTAAATCAGCGAATTCATTTGGCAAGTTTCTTGGGAAATTTTTTAGTAGAATTCTGCCTAAAAGAAAAATTATTGCAATTGATAATTTGCGGCATGCATTTAAAGATTCCAAAACTGATGAAGAATATGAAAAAATAGCTATTGAGTCGTTTGAAAATATTGGTCAAACTTTTATTGAGCTTGCCCGATTTAAGAAAATATCTCACAGTAATCTTCAGTCAATGGTCTCTTGCAGCGATTTATCTGCTTTTCAAAAAGCTCATGATGAACAAAATGGTGCGATTATAGTTACTTCACATTTTGGTAATTGGGAAATGGCTGCAGCATGGGTTGTTGCAATGGGATATGATATAGATTGTGTTGTCAAAGTACAAAGTAATCATCTTGTAGATAATCTTATAACACAACTTCGAAAAAGACTGCAAATCGGCATTATTCCGGTGAAAACATCAACACTCAGAGATATTTTAAAATCATTAAAAAATAACAAATTTGTTGCTATCGTAGCTGACCAGCATGACCCTTCAGGAAACTTAATACTCAATTTTTTTGGCAGAGAAGCATCGGTTGCCAAAGGTCCTGCGGCTTTTGCCAAAAAGCAGAACTGTCCGATAATTCCTGCTGTGATGCGGAGGGTCGAATTTGATACATTTGAGATTATTACTGCTCCGGGTATCTACCCATCTGATTCTGTTGATGAAAATGAAGATATGATAAGAATGACTAAAAAATATCTTCTGTTTTTTGAGGATGTGATTCGCAAATACCCCGGTCAGTGGATGTGGACTCACAGACGATGGAAAATAAATGTAGATAATGAGCAACTTTTTTAAAAAATATGAGTATTATTAATGTTGTCAGATTTTTTAGGTTTGTAGATAGGAAGGTTTGAATTTTGAAAAAATCGTATTATGTCGTTATTTTGTTTGCTGTCATACTTCTGTTGTATGTTGGCGTGAATGCTATTTTTACCACTTCGTATGAAATTCCAATTACAAAAGTAACCAAGGGCGAATTTGTTGTTGCTTTAAATGAAAACGGTTCTATTGATGCCAAACGGTCAATGACAATATCTAGTCCTCGAGTTCGCGGACTTCAAATTACGTGGTTGGCTCCTGAAGGGATAATTGTTGATGAAGGTGATCCTGTTATTAAATTTGATGCTTCGCAGCAAATGACTGACTTAACAGATAATCAGTCAAATCTCAAAATAAATAAAAATACACTTGAGCGGGCGAAAAAAGAATATACTATTCAGGAAAAACAGCTCAAGCTTGATTTGGAAAAAGCAAAAAGAAACTACGACGAAAAAAAATATGAAGCACCCCGTATTGGTGAAGAGGCAATGATGGAATACGAACTTGCCGAACTTAACTTTGCGGCAAGATTAGAACAACTTAAAGCTGATGTTGATAAAGCAAAAGTAGAAGCTGACCGTTCTTCAGAAAAAGTCAAAAAAGCACAACGGGAACTTGAACAAATGACGATTAAAGCTCCAATCCCGGGGCTGGTTGTCTATCTTGAAATTTGGAAAGGCGGTACTATGGATAAAGTGCAAGAGGGTGATTCTCCATGGCCGGGACAGGGGCTGATCAATATTCCTGATCTTTCTGAAATGATTGTAAAAACTACTGTCTCAGAAGTTGATGCCAGTAAAGTTGATACAACACAGGAAGTTATTATAACTCTTGATGCTTTTCCTGATAAAGTATATCATGGTGTGATAACTAAAAAAAGTACTTTAGCAAGACGCAAAGAATCAGGTTCTAAAATAAATGTATTTGATATTGATGTTGCTATTACCGACAACGATGGTGAACTAAAACCGGGGATGTCTGCCTCGGCAAAAATTATTATTAATAGAAGACAAGATGTTATCTCGGTTCCTCTTGAAGCTGTTTTTGAAAAAGGTGGAGAAACTGTTGTTTATTTAAAAAATAAAAAGAAAAAAACTGTTAAAGTTGGTCAGAAAAACTCTATGTCGATTGAAATCTTAGAAGGTTTAAAAGGCAATGAAGAAATATGTCTGTTAGACCCAACTCTTGACGAGCAGGGTCTTCCGGGAGATAAAGCTTCCGAACCTGAAATAAATAAAGATAAACGCAGTAAGAACAAAAAGCCTAACCGACCCCAAGGCAGCCGTAGGAAAAAAGGCTGATAATGTTCGATAAACAAACATTTGCTATTTCTATCGATGCCTTATTGTCCCATAAACTTCGAACTCTTCTTACTATGCTTGGTGTGATTTTTGGAGTTGGGGCAGTGATTGCTATGCTTTCAATTGGGGAAGGTGCAAAACAGGAAGCTCTTGAACAGATTTCAATTTTAGGTATTAACAATATTATTGTACAGGCGAAAGTTCCCGATGCAAGTCTGAGCTCAGATATCGGACTCGCAAAATCAGACGGGTTATCAATTGCTGACGGTGAAAATATTTTACAATTTAGGAGTCTGTTTAAAAATATTGTACCGCAAAGATTTGAAGCAGTCTCTTCGGTGTATTATGGCTCTGAAGAAGTGAATGCTCGGGTTGTCGCAACAACACCGGATTATGTTTTCTCATCTTCTGTTGAAGTTGAAAAAGGTCGTTTTCTGAAAAATATCGATTTAGACAGCTATGCCCAAGTTTGTGTGTTAGGTGCCAAAGCAAAAAGAGCTTTATTTGCGTTTTCTAATCCGATTGGAAAAGAGATTAAAATTGGTGATGTAAGCTTTACAGTTATAGGTGTTATGGCGGATAAATATATTGGACGAGGTAAAGTAGAGGGATTTGAATTAAAAAATTTAAATGAAGATATTTATATTCCATATACAACTGCGGCTAAAAAATTAGAACGATCAACAATAAATAATACAAGCAGTGGCGGGAGACACTTTTTTTCTTCAAAAGTTGATGAATCAAAATATAATGTTTCCGAAGTTGATCAACTGACTATTACTGTTACAGACTTAAAATACGTTCCGTCGGCTACAAAGTTAATAGAATCAATTTTAAGCAGACGGCATCACAATGTAGACGATTACGATATTGTTGTACCGGAATCTCTGTTAAGACAATCGCAGAAAACACAACAGATTTTCAATATTGTCATGGGAGCTATTGCCGGTATTTCATTATTGGTTGGCGGTATTGGTATTATGAATATTATGCTTGCGACAGTTTTGGAACGAACCAAAGAAATTGGAATCAGACGGGCTGTGGGAGCAACCCGGGTACATATAATGAGGCAATTTTTAATTGAGGCAGTCACTATTTGCCTGACCGGCTGTGTTGTTGGTATTGTTATTGGTCTTACGCTTGCCAAAGTCATTTCTTATTATGCTGACTGGCCTACAATTGTTTCTATTTATTCTATTTTACTGTCTGTTGGTGTTTCGACCGGTGTTGGTGTCGGATTCGGATTATACCCTGCCAACAAAGCCGCTAAATTAAATGTGATTGATTCACTGCGATATGAATAAGGTAAAACGAGGTGTATGTATGAAGTGTCTGAAAATATTTTTATTTGTTATTATTTTTACAACTTGTCACAATGTCGCGGCATTAGATTTATCACTCTCCGATGCAGTCGATATGGCATTACAAAAATCCAATCGTGGTACTATCATTGAGGGGGATTTAGAGGTTGCAAAGCAGCAATATCAGGCGGAACGAATAAATTTTTATGTCCCCGAAATTTCTATTAATGGGCAACTTCCGGTATATTCAGTTTCAGAAAATTTTGATAATATTTTTGGACAGTCTGAAAAAACTCTTAATCGTCGTACGAAGTTTGATTTTGATGCTGATATTACACTCAAACAATCTTTAATTACCGGTGGTGATTTTACATTGCAAAGCAGATTGTTTAACAAAGATTCTAAGTATCCTCAAGTTAAGTATATTCGGGATGATTCAGGTAAAATTATTGATCAATTTGTTTTTGAAGAAAACCAAATAGACAAACAAGGGCAATTTGATTTTTCTCTAACTCAGCCGCTTTTAAAGCCGTCACAGCCTAAGTATGATTTAAAAAATAAAAAAGATGATTTGAAAATTGCCGAGATTGTAAAAATTGAAGAAACCACTAAGCTAAAAATTGAAGTTGTCGAAGCATATTTTGGTATTTTACAAACGAAACTACAATATGAAATTGAAAAGAACAAAACTGAATCGGCTTTAATTCAAAAAAATATTGATTCATCTAAATTCTCAGAAGGAATCCTTTCAGAAGAAGCGTGGTTGACCTCAGCATCATCTCTTTTGGATGCGGAACTTGAAAAATTTGATAAAGAGAATGAAAAACTTGAGATCGGAAGAGCACACGTCTGAACTCCAGTCACACTGATATATCTCGTATGCCGTCTTCTGCTTGAAAAAAAAAATATATTTCTCTTCTTTCTCTTATACTTTCTTCACATTTTGTGCTTTGTACAGCTTCTCTGAGTCCTCGCTCTCTTTTGCCCTCTCCCTGCTTTTTTCCTTCCGCCTTGCTCCATCTTCCCT
>CALCCW010000139.1:0-3559 GCA_937900185.1 uncultured candidate division Zixibacteria bacterium
CCCCAAAACAATAAAAAACAGACCTAAGAAAATATCCCAAATACCGTCCTCCTGAAATTTACTATACAGCGATTTTTCCAGTTTTTTTAAATCCTGTTGTTCTACCATAATAAACTCCTCATTTTATGTTTGTGTAAACTGTCAAATAAGCTAATCATAACGACAACTATCAGTTTGTTTTACAAACTGGTTTACGTATCAGAATAACATAAAGTTGTATAAATTCCTAACTTTTTATTATTATATCCGTATCCTATTGTATAGTTGATAGTTAAGTTAAATTACAATTAGTAATTAATATATCAATTTATAAAAAAATCTTATTAATTATGAATAATCATAGAGGTTTTGAAGTAATTTATAAAAAAGGAGAAGCAGATGCGTCAACAACTAAACTATAAATGTCAAAAATGCGGCTCAGATACTTATGAAATCGGCGAAATGCGGGCTGCCGGCGGGTTTTGGAGTAAAATATTTGATGTGCAGGGAGCAAAATTTACATCGGTAACTTGTGCCAGATGTAAATATACTGACTTTTACAAAGCAGATTCATCTATGCTTGGAAATATATTTGATTTCTTTACTAATTAGTACTTGCTGAAAAAAATAGGGAAATATCTCGTTCAGCAGACAAATTTACAAAACTACAACGACAGCAGATGCCTAAATTTTAAAGCAAAAATTCTTTGTCGGGATTCAAAATTATTATCAATTTTAACCTGCCATTCATTAAAGGCAATGTATAGCCAGCTTTTAGGTAAAAAGTTATATGAAAATGACAACCCGGACCTCACTGATAACAACCCATTTGTTTTATTGAGAGGTATTTCATTATACAACGAAAGATTCATTCCGTCTTTTATATTAAAACTTAAACCCGGACGAAACCGATATGTTGTCTGTTCAACATATCCATCCGGTTTATGCTCAATCCATACTGAACTGTTAAAATATAAAGAGAATCTATCAGAGAGTCTGGACGAAAAATAGTCACTAATAAATTCATTACGTCCGAAATAATCACGCAGATAATTATAGCTATATTCACTGTACACAGACAAAATGTTCCATAATCTTCTAGAGACATCTGATTGGATAAAAAATCCAATTGCTTTAGGATTATAATCATCTTCATATTCATACAGTTTTCCCCATTGGTAATTTAAGCCTGCCCCCCATCCATTTCGAAAAGCTCCTTCCAAAGAAAAAGTAATACTCTTGGAGAAAAGATTTTCTCCAAATTCTTTTTGTGCAGCAACAGCAATTTTTGTCGATGCATATGTCAGCAATCCTTTTTCAGGGAAAAAAACCGGTCCAGCTTGTAGGGTATAGTTTTCAAATCCCCCCCAAGGTACATAACCTATTTTTGACACATCAAAATTATCGCCAATTTTAAGTGAAGAAGCTGAAATATATATTTTCCTAGAGTTATAATGAAAATACATAACAGAAGCAATATCTGACAAATCGTTAAATTTGCTTTTGGCTATTTGTCCAGAAAATTGAAAAGTTGGAGAGTTATATGTACCGTCGATTGAAAGTACTTGGTTGTCAATTGAGTTATCATGTTTGCCGGCATACTGCATACCAATTACAGACTGACTATTAGCCTGCCATTGAGCCCTTTCTATAAAAAAAGAAGCGTTGTTTTCAGTTACGTTATTTCCAAAATAGTCTGAATAAGTTTTTTTACCAGTAAAAGATGTTAAGCTCCCTATTTCAAATCGGTTAGTTTTTGCAGTTATTTTAATACCTGCCAATAAGGGAACTTCTGAACCATCCGGCAGTTTTCTTCCAATAGTTTTAGAATAAAACAAGTCCAATAAATTAGTCATAACACCACCTGACGGTTTAAAAAACTCTGCTTCCTCAGTAAAAAAAGGTCTTTTTTCTTTAAAAAAGAGACTGTACCTTGAAAGATTCAAAGCAAAAGGATCTGCTTCAATTTGAGAATAATCAGGATTAAATGTCATTTGAATATTCATCCATGAATTCGGTTTGATATTCACCTCACCTGACGATTTTATGTCGGTTGAAATTTCATTGTAACTCTTTTCTGTACGATAGAAGCCCGATGGGAACAAATCTATTTTTACATTTTTAGTAACAGGAGAGATATTTGTTAAGGAACCAAATTTTGCTATTTGTAAACCTTCATTCTGTTTTACTTGCACGGCATAAGCTTGTTCTGCTTTTTGCGGTATATTTCTCATAAGATTAAAGTGCCACCTGTTATTGTTTTTTGAATACTGTATTGATTCCCATGGAACTGCAATTTCAACAGTATATCCTGAATCGGATAATTCGGTCATAGAATAGAAAACACAATCCCAAGAGGAATTTTCTTCACATCCATTAGCGGAAAGTATTCCATCTGCCTGAACACCCGCACAGTTAACAATGAAATAGTAGGAATTTCTTTTATCAGAAAAGGTATCAAAAAATACTTTCACAAAATCTCCCTCATGACTTTCCCTTTTACCCAGACGAAAGTCAGGTTTACGATCAATTGTTTTACATCGAAACGCAACATATACTGCCCAGTCATCCTGAAGAAAATAAGCTGTTGTGGGTTCAGAACAAACTTGACCTTCATTGGGGACTGTTTGTATAAAGGTTGTAACTGAATCAGCCTCTTTCCAAACATCTTCAAGAATACCATCTATCATCGGATATACGGATGCCTTAGGTACTGACACGGAAACTGATTCTGAGCCGGATACAACAGAAATACAAACGACAAAAAATAATATTAGACATAATATGTTATAAATATTTCTCAACAGCATATTCTAACTCCCTATAAAATTCTTCTTGGTCTGTTTTTGTTAAACGAGGGGGAGAAGCCCATACCGGAATACCGTTTTGGTTTAACAACACTTTAATAGGTGTCACACTAAATTCCACACTGTCAACAACAGCAAAAGAAGTGTCTAAATAAACTGTAACGGGAATTTTTGTAAATGCTTCCCACTGCCAAAACTCATTGCTATTAGAAGCAGTGGCTATTGCTAAAACATTCATGTTGTATGTATCCTCAATCTCTTTCCATAGAGGTATTTCAGATAGACAATTTGGGCAGTCAGAAGGAGAAAAAAAGATAAAAACAGCCGGTGCATATTTTTTAGCCAATAGGGGGAGAAAAAAAGATTCACCTAACTTATTTGTTACAGCAACATTCGGAAGATTCATTCTTACCATATACGAAGATACATCTGTAAGACTGTGGGTTTGGGCAAATTTTAAACTGTAAAATTTTATAAACAATATAATATTCAACAAGATCATTATCCCTAAAAGAATTTTATACCAAAATTTACTCATTGTGATTTCCCTCACTTAGATGCGTTTTAATTATCTTATCGCCTTTTAGAGATAGAAAATAAATATTGTTGTCTTTATCTCTTCCGACCGGAAGATAATCAGACGGAATACTTGAATGTAATATTTGTCCATTCATAGTAATTATGTCAAAGATAAATCTTTTTCCAAAGCCTTCTGCAATACCGTTTGTCTCAGCAGCTATTAAAAGTTTATTATTTCCAAGATATAAAATTTT
>CALCCW010000140.1:0-11347 GCA_937900185.1 uncultured candidate division Zixibacteria bacterium
CCTTGGAATCAACGACTAAAGAAGAAAAAGCGGATGGAGTTGCAACGAAAAAGTTGACAGATCGGAAGAGCACACGTCTGAACTCCAGTCACACTGATATATCTCGTATGCCGTCTTCTGCTTGAAAAAAAAAAAAAAAAAAAAAAAACAAAAAAAAAAAGAAAAATAAAAGAAAATATTAATGGATGATGCAAAAATAAAATCGAAGACAGCATAGAAATACAAAAAAAGAAATCAAAATTTCTGGTGCTGACTTATCTCGTATGGTGTTAAAAACAACTTTTGCCTGTTCTGACGATGAAACCCGTCCCGCTTTAAACGGTGTACTTTGGCAGACAAAAGGTGACAAAATGATGATGGTTGCTACTGACGGTCATCGTTTGGCTAAAATGTCTGTTGAAAATAAAAAACTCAAAGGGTTATACGATGATGTTATAGTTCCACCAAAAGTTCTAAATCTTATCCCAAAATTTGTAGGTGAAACTGACAAAGAGATAGGTATTATTTTTGGAGAGAATAATATTATTTTTAATATGGATGATATTATATTAACCTCTCGTTTAATTGATGGTCCATATCCGAATTTTGAACAGGTTATCCCATCTTCATCAGATAAAAAAATGACTATTTCAAAAGACGATCTTTCTCGAGCGGTTAAGCGTGTTTCTATTTTATCAAACAGCCTGACTCATCAGGTTAAGTTTTCTTTAAAAAATGGAACCCTTGTTCTTTCAACAACCAACGCAGATGTTGGTGGTGAGGGCAAAGAGTCTTTAGAGTGTGATTATAACGGGGACGATTTAGAACTTGGTTATAACGCTGTTTACGTAAATGATATTTTAAATAAGATGGATGGTGACGAAGTTATATTTGAATTGTCATCATCAGTAGCTGCCGGAATTATATATACACCATCGGTTCCCAGAGATGATTTTCTCTGTCTTATAATGCCTCTTCGTTTGGCTGACTAAAAAGATGAAAAAACAGAACGGCAGATACTAAATTGTCTGCCGTTTTTTAGTTTATAAAATATGACATACAATAAAAAATATAATACAGATGAATATTATTGGGGAAAAGAACCATCCTTGTTAGCCGTGAACCTTTTAAAGTATATTAATTCAGGCAGTAATAATAAACTTACGCTTCTTGATCTTGGGTGTGGCGAGGGACGTAATGCTGTTTATTTTGCTCAAAATAATTTTGAGGTTACAGCAATTGATATTTCTCAAAACGGACTAGATAAAACTATAAAATTAGCGGATGAAAAAAATGTTACCCTTCTAACAAAACAGGGTGACATAAAAACAATTTCTCTTTCAAAAGAATATAATATTATTTTTTCTTCAGGAACATTTCATTATTTGTCACCAGAAATCAGACAAAGACAAATTATACATATTCAAAACCAAACAAAAATGAGCGGGATAAATGCTATAAATGTTTTTGTAAAAAAACCGTTTATCAAAAAAGCACCGGATGCTGAGATGTCGTCGTATCTATATAAGTCAGGAGAGCTTTTAGGTTTCTATGCTGACTGGGACGTTCTTTTTTCAAGTGAAATAATTTTTGATTGTAATTCAGGCGGTGTTCCTCATAAACATGCAATGAATTCTATTATAGCAAAAAAAATTATCTCATGATAATCAACTCTCTCTCATTGACTAATTTTAGAAACATTGAAAAACTACATATAGATTTTTCTCCGACCGTTAATATCTTTTATGGAAAGAACGGTTCAGGGAAAACAAACTTATTAGAAGCAATTTTTGTTCTTTGTCTTGGGCGTTCGCATAGGGCGGCATCTGAAACAGTGCTTGTAAATAAACAGTCTGATTTTTATCGTATTAAGGGAAACTTATCACAGGATGACATGGTTATAGAGCTTGCGGTTGCGTATCAAAAAAACAGTCGAAAAAAAATAATGCTCGACCAAGTTGCTATTAGAACATCAGAACTGTATGATAATTTTTGTGCTGTTGCCGCAGGTCCCGAAGATTCTAACATACTTGCCGGTTCACCATCAGCTCGTAGAGCTTTTATAGATATTTATTTATCTCAATATTCAAAAAAATATTTACGCTTTCTTACAGATTATCATAAGGTTCTCCAGCAAAAAAATGCCGGACTAAAAAACAAAGTAGATATATCAGCATATAATGAATTGCTTGTGTTAAATGGTTCAGAAATAATTTTGTTACGCCAACAATTCTTAGAGGCAATAAAAATTGAGACCAAAGAAAATTATCAGCATATTGCCAATGGTTCTGATTTTTCATTAGAGTATAAACCGTCTGTAAAAAATTTAGATTCATCGGTCAGCCTTGAAACAATTCAAGACAAATTTAGAGAAACCCTTGACAACTATCGTATGAAAGAATCAATCATGGAACGTTCTTTGGTTGGTCCGCATCTTGATGATATTTCTTTTTATGTAGACTCTCTTCCGGCACGTAACTATGGTTCACAGGGAGAGATTCGTACGGCGGCTTTATCTTTAAAATTGGCAGTGTATAAGCTGATAAAAGAAAAACGTCAGATTACACCGCTTCTTTTACTTGATGAAATTTTTGCCGAGCTTGACAACGAACGGTCTGAAGGATTGATAAATTTATTTGCTAATTTTGATCAATTGTTTTTAACTACAGCAGTTGACCCTCCGGATTTTTTGAAAGCACAAGGGAAATCGTTTTTAATTAATGACGGTACAATTATTGACAAGGAATAAATGAACTCATTATATCTTAACAAAATTATAAAATCGTTTGGTAAAACAGAAGTTCTCAAAAACATTACATTAGAACTTAATGAAAATGAGTTATTAGTAATTTTGGGTCCATCCGGCTGTGGTAAATCTACACTGCTTCGATTAATAGCAGGACTTGAAGATTTATCTTCGGGCGAAATTTATCTCAATGATAAACGAATAGACAGGTTGGAACCAAAAGACAGAAATGTAGCAATGGTGTTTCAGAATTATTCTTTGTATCCACATATGACCGTAGAAAAAAATCTTGGTTTTCCTCTAAAGATTGCAAAAGAAAAAAAAGAAGTTATAAAAGAAAAGGTTATCAATACAGCCGAGATGCTTGGACTTACCGATAAACTTTTAAACAAGCCGTCAGAACTTTCAGGCGGTCAACGTCAGCGAGTTGCCTTGGGACGGGCAATAATTCGGAAACCGGATATTTTTCTTTTAGATGAACCGCTTTCGAATCTTGATGCGGACTTGCGGGTGAAGATGCGTGCAGAGATTGTTCGTATTCAGCAAAAGTTGAACACAACGACAATTCATGTAACCCACGACCAAGCCGAAGCTCTCTCTATGGCAGATAGAATTTTACTTTTGAATAACGGTAAAATTGTGCAGCTTGGAACTCCCGAAGAGTTGTATAAAAAACCAAACTCTGTTTTTGCTGCACAGTTTATCGGTTTTCCGAAAATGAACATTATTGATGCGACTATTGAAAATAAATATCTTATGCCGTTTGGTATGCAGGTTGAATCTTTTCAAATAGACGACAACAGCAATTTACTAATGGGTATTCGCCCTGAGGATATTTCGCTGCATAATAATGGGCAGTTTCAAGCAAAAGTGACCGCATCGGAATATTTTGGTGAACAATATATTATTACAATTGTCTATAACGGTATAGAATTAAAAATATCAGGATGTCAGCAGCCAAAAAAGATTTCTGAGACAGTTACTTTTTCTGTGAGTGAATCATCGATGCATTTTTTCAACAAACAAACCGGATTGCGGATAGGTTAAGAATAATTAAATCTTTTGGCATTTTGGACAGTAATGTGCCGAGCGGGAACCTATTTTCTCTCTGGTAATTTTTCTATTGCATCGTTCACATGGGACACTCTCTTTACCGTATGCTTTTAGATAATTCTGAAACTTTCCTGTTTTTCCGTTTACTCCGGTATATGTATCTACCGATGAGCCCATTTTGTCTATTGCCATTGATAATATTCTTTGAATATGACCATGCAGTTCAACCAGCTTCTTTTTAGAGAGCGATGACATTATCCGTTTGGGATGGATTTTTGATGCATACAGTGATTCATCAGCATAGATATTACCAATCCCCGCAAGAACTTTTTGGTCGAGCAGAGCAGGTTTTATCATTCTCTTTTTTGATTTACACAAAGCTACAAAATCATCAGATGATATTTCAAGAGGTTCCGGTCCGAGTTCTTTTAAACCTTTCTGTTCCCAAATTTCATCTGAACAAAAAAGACGAAGCCTGCCGAAGCGACGGTAATCATTGAATATTAATGTATTGCTGTTGTCAGGTTTTTTGAATTTGAAAATAACTAAATCATGTTTTTCTTTTGGTATATTAATATTCTTATAAAAAAAGTGACCGGTCATTTTGAGATGAACCCACAATGTTATATCTCCCGATAATTCTACCAGTATATTTTTTCCACGTCTGTTGATTTTTTCTATAGTTTTATTTTTTATGATTGACTCAAACGATTTATTCTTAAAAGACGGTGAGACAACAATTGATTTTTGAGGTGCGTCGATTATAACTTTTGCAATAGTTTTATCAAGTACAGTCTTGCGAAGACCTCGGACTACGGTTTCTACTTCAGGTAACTCTGGCATGGGTGAGTATCCTTAGTTTTGTTAGTGTTTTAATAATATTTAATCCTTAGTTGGCCGTGGAACTGACGAGCTATTAATCCTTAGAGTAGTATTCTTCTCTGTCTTTGAGATATGCTTCCCACTTATCTAAAAGTGAACCTGTACCTTTAGAAGGCATATAATGTACAAAGTTAGAAACTTCTTCTGGGTAATCGAAATTTGAATAAATAATTGCTACCATCCCAAAAGGATCTTCAAATTTATCTTGATTTTCAAATACAAAAGCTAATAAAAGATACATCCACTTTTTCTTATCTACTTCTTTTCCTTCTAAACTACCAAGTTCGTCAATTAGAGGATGAACATCGTCATTCTTTGTTAATGATGCAAGTTCTGCTAATTGAGGCGGATAAGTATCAGCTTTTGATAATTCATCCATAGCATATTTAATCACTACCTCTCTAGAAATTAACTGTTGAGATATAGCATAAGTAATATCATTCCAAGTTAGCTTTACCTTTTTTGAAATAAAATCATAGCGTAGGATAAAAGTAATAAGGTCCATAAATACTCCTACTTGTATACGGGTTGTCCACAACTTGTGATTGACCCCGTTCAGTTTATTTTATCGGGTTCCAGATTCGCTGTCGCTCAATTTTGAACCCGACCTACATAGTTATAACTATGTTTTGGTTTTAAGTTCTCGTTTTAAATAATGTCCCGTGTAGGAGCTTTTAACTTTAGTAACATCTTCCGGAGTTCCTACGGCAAGAATCCGTCCGCCGTCATCACCCCCTTCGGGACCTATATCTATAATCCAGTCGGCGGTTTTGATAACATCAAGATTATGTTCAATAACCAAAACAGTATTGCCCCGGTCAACCAGTTCATTTAAAACCGAAAGCAGCATACGTATATCTTCAAAATGAAGTCCGGTTGTCGGTTCATCCAAAATATACATTGTTCGTCCGGTAGCCATTTTAGAAAGTTCAGTCGCAAGTTTAATACGCTGTGCTTCACCTCCTGAAAGAGTGGTTGCCTGCTGTCCGAGATGAATATAACCAAGTCCGACATTAAAAAGAGTCAGCAGTTTCTTTTTTATACGTGGGATATTATCAAAAAACTTAAGGGCTTCTTCGACAGTCATATCAAGCACGTCGGCAATAGATTTCCCCTTAAAGGTAACTTCAAGAGTTTCTCTATTATATCGTTTTCCCTTACAAATTTCGCACGGTACATATACATCAGGAAGAAAATGCATTTCGATTTTTATTATACCGTCACCTTCGCACGCTTCGCATCTTCCGCCCTTAACGTTAAAAGAAAATCGTCCGGGAAGATAACCTCGTGCCTTCGCTTCGTTGAGCCTTGAAAAAAGTTCACGTATGTGGGTAAACAGCCCCGTATACGTAGCGGGGTTTGAACGGGGTGTTCGACCGATAGGCGATTGGTCGATATCTATTACTTTGTCGATATGTTCTAACCCTTTGATTTTTTTATACGGAAGAGGACTTTTGCGGCTTGAATAAAAATGACGAGCCATAATTCGATAGAGGGTTTCGTTGATAACTGATGATTTTCCCGAACCGGATACACCTGTCACACAGACAAAACAGCCGAGCGGTATTTCAATATCAACATTTTTTAAATTGTTTCCGGTTGCTCCAAAAAGTTTGATAAAGTTTCCGTTTGGTTCACGTCGTTCTTTTGGCGGTTCTATCTTTCGTTTACCTGCAAGATATTGTCCGGTAATAGATTTTTTTGATTTAATAATATCTTTGGGAGTTCCGATTCCGACAATCTCTCCGCCATGCACTCCGGCACCGGGACCAAGGTCTATGACAAAGTCGGCATGCTCTATTGTCTCGCGGTCATGTTCTACAACCAAAACTGTATTGCCGATGTCTCGAAGTTCCATTAGCATTTTTAAGAGTTTGTCATTGTCACGCTGATGCAGCCCTATCGACGGTTCATCTAAAATATAAAGCACTCCAACCAAGCGGGATCCTATTTGTGTTGCCAGCCGAATTCGTTGCGATTCGCCTCCTGACAAGGTCGATGCGGTTCTGCTGAGCGTTAAATAGTCAAGCCCGACATCTGAGAGAAACCCAAGCCGTTCTTTCACTTCTTTTAAGATTTGTTTTGCGATTGTGCTTTGACGGGTGGTTAGTTTTATATTTTTGAAAAATTGTATTGTCTGTTTAATAGACATTGCCGTTACAGTGTCGATAGTTTCTCTATCAAGTATGACAGAAAGAGCCTCGGGTCTTAAACGAGCACCCTCACAGGCAGGGCAAGTATTTTTGGACATATATGACTCTATCCAATTGCGTACACCGGTTGATTGAGTCTGTTTGTATCTTCGTTCCAAATGCGGAATGACACCTTCAAAGGTTGATTCGTATATTCCCGAAGTTCTTGCGTTTCCTGATGACGGTACATATTCAAACTGCATTTTTTCTTTTCCCGAGCCATAGAGAATAATTTCCTGAATCTTCTTGGGGAGTTTTTTAAATTTAGTATTGAATTTAAAACCATAATAATCGGCAACACCTTTAAGCATTGCACGGTACCAGTTTGCCATTTCTGCACCGCCCCACGGTTTGATAGCACCCTCGTTGATAGATAAAGAATCGTTCGGCACAACAAGGTCTGGGTCGACTTTCATTTTCTGCCCCAGACCATCACATACTTGGCACGCTCCGAAAGGAGAATTAAATGAGAAAAGGCGAGGTGATGGCTCCTCATACGAAATATTGCAATTCAAACAGGCAAATTGCTCTGAAAAGAGGAGGTCTTTACTTTTTATATTTATTAAAACAGTCCCTTGAGCAATTTTTAAAGCTGTTTCAACCGAATCGGCAAGGCGGCGTTTTGATTTTGCTTTTACTACTAAACGGTCTACGACTGCCTCGATAGTATGTTTTTTCTTTTTATCGAGTTCAATTTCAGAATCAGTTTCAACAATTTCGCCGTCTACACGAAGACGTACAAACCCTTCACGTTTTGCCTCATCAATAATATCTTTATGCTCACCTTTTTTACCTCGAACAAGTGGAGCCAAGACAATCATACGGGTACCTTCTTCAAAAGTCAGCACCGAATCAACAATCTGCTCTACGGTTTGCTGGGTAATCGGCTGACGGCATTTAACGCAGTGAGGTACGCCGATACGGGCAAAAAGAAGCCTGAAATAATCATAGATTTCTGTGACGGTACCGACCGTAGAGCGTGGATTTTTGGCGGTGCCTTTCTGCTCGATAGAAATAGCGGGAGAAAGTCCCTCGATAAAATCAATATCCGGTTTTTCCATCAAACCTAAAAACTGACGGGCGTAAGCAGAAAGAGACTCAACATAACGTCGCTGTCCTTCGGCATAAATTGTATCAAAGGCAAGTGAACTTTTACCTGAACCGGACAAACCGGTGATAACAGTTAGAGAATCACGTGGGATTTTTACATCTATATTTTTTAAATTATGTTCTCTGGCACCTTTAACATGCAGGAACTCTTTGTTTTTCTTATACTTATGATTATTTTTTACCATCTTTTTCTCATTTTAGTTAATCTTGCAATATAAACAATTATACACTTATACAAAGAGATATTTATGATTTTTTAAATCACATTTTTGTTTGTAATTGTTATATTGAAAGGTGAATGAAAAAATAGTTATAGGTTGTAACTAAAAGACTTGACATAATCGGTAATCAATATATAATTGGGTTATTATGCACGATAAACACCAAGCATTTTTTGACAGACTCGCCGAAGAGTGGGATTATACCTTTACTGCTGAAGACCTTGATCGTCTGCGTCATTTAGTTGGTAAAATCGGAGTTACCGAAGGTATGCATATATTAGACCTTGGATGCGGTACCGGCATTCTTTTTGATATGCTCAGAAGAGCTGTCGGCGATAGCGGTTCGGTAACCGGTGTTGATTTTTCGACCGAAATGGCACAAAAAGCTCGTCGTAATTTTCCCTTTCCCAATGTAGAAGTTGTTGATGCCGATGCGGTTGCTTTGCCGTTTATTGATTCAACGTTTGACATGATTGTTGCTTTTGCCTCTTTTCCACATTTTAGCAACCAGCAGCGGGCATTAGATGAAGCCCATCGGGTGCTAAAAGCAAAATGTAAAATAAATATTATCCAGCTTGAATCTACCAAAGAGATGGTTGAGATTCATCACAAAGTTGGTGGAGTAGTGGCGGATGATGATATTCCTTCTGAAGGCACACTTCGCGAGATGCTCCAAAAAAGTAAATTTATCAACGAACAAATTGAAGACCACCCCGGTTTATTCTTAGCCACCGCTACTAATAGTAAGTAAAGTTTCCCTCCAAGTCACCCTGAGCGGAGTCGAAGGGTCTTGAATAAGCAATTAAACAATATTAACAATTCTATCGTTTATTATATATAAGGGGATTGTATGTGGTTACTAAAAATTTTTATAGTTATAAGTTTAATATTTTATCTATCTACTAATATATCAAACGCGACTGGTATTATTGTGGGTAAGGTCTATGACACTACAACGAAACAAGTTGCTGTAGGTGTGAGCGTAAGTTTAGATGATGGCAATGCGGTTATAAAGACAGATAGGCTTGGTAATTTTAAGTTTATAAATTTGAAAAATAAATATTATTCTCTTACTTTTGAAAGTTTAGGGTGTAAAAAACTTATTGTTGATTCTGTTTTAGTAACTCCTGACTCATTACCGCTTGAATGGGGTACATATTATTTGGAGGATAACGACAAAGAAATAAAAGTGATTGAGGTAGTTGGAAAGAGAGAATATTTGAAACTTGGTCGTATACCGAATATACATATTGTATATGTATTAGTTTTAAACAGTAAAGATTCAACTATTCTTGCGGGAATAAATCTATCTTTGTCAGATGGAACCAGAGCAACAACCAATGATTCGAGCATGTATTTGTTTTATGTTGATAAAAAAGAAAAAAACCCGATCAAATTTTCTCATAATGGGTATAAATTTACTGATGAGTTAGATTTTAGTAAACGAATTGATACATTCTATATCCCATATCCAATGCTTATAGAAGATACCGTATTTTCTTTTTCAGGTTTTGCATTATTAAAAAAAGACTCTTTACCTGTTTCAAATGCAATTATGACTTTATGGGGTATAGGCACTTGGCATTCAAAAACCAATTTAGAAGGATTTTTTAACCTTGATAATCTACCACCGGGAAATTATCAGCTTGCTTGGTCGTTTAAAACTACAATAATTCAATGGAACCAAGGAAATATTGACAAAATTACAATTGATAGTACGAATATTATTGATACATTCTATCTAAATGAAATTCGTGGGCAGTAATCTATAGATCGAGATTTCCAAGCCCAACCCAACAAAACAGAAGTATCTATAATGTTGCTCAAACAGTTTCTACACCGGATTCCGTCTTCGACGGAAAGGAGTGGTGGAGATATTTAGTGGGCGGCAGACGCCCTCGTCTGCCCCTCTTTCAAGACACGTAGTGTCCTACTCTTCAAATTTACATTCTTTATGAGCTCCGTCGCAGAATGGTTGTTTCGCTGATTTGCCGCAGCGGCAGATAAACGCTTTTCCCTCTTTTTCAACAATAGTACCATCGGGTAGTTCAATTTCAATAAATTCCGCTTCTATTTTCGCCGATGCGTTTTTGTGGATTTTGATTTTTACTTTGTCGGTCATTTTTAATCTCCTCAATTATTTTTTCACTACCGTTACTTCACCTGAATTAACTACAATAGTATTTCCATCCAATTCCAACACTAACGCACCATCTTTGTTTATGTCTACAACTTTTCCGCTTATAACTTTTTTACCGTTTGATAATGTTATCTCACTATCTAAAAGCGAGGAATAGTTTCGTAATTTTGTATGCATCGATTTTAGACGGTCGGTTTTGTAGCACTCATAAGCGTTTTCAAAACTGCCTAAAAACTTTTGAAGAAACTCAACACGGCTAACTTTTTCTCTGTTTTCAATACATAACGATGTTGCCGTTGATAACAAATCGACGGGAAAGTCTTCAGGAGTATGATTAATATTTATACCAACCCCAACAATAACATGGTTGATTTTGTTTTTATCGGCAGATAGTTCGGTTAAAATTCCTGCTGTTTTTTTTCCGTTTAGCAAAATATCATTAGGCCATTTTATTTGTACTTTTGCTTGAGTAAATAATGAAAAGGTGTCGGCAAGAGCAGCAGCTGTCATCAGGGACAAACCGGGGGCAAATTCGGGTGAAAGTGAAGGACGTAAAATAAGTGAACAGTAGATTCCTTTTTTTTCTATAGAATGCCAGTGTCTGCCAAACCTTCCTTTGCCTTTGGTCTGTTTTTCCGCAACAACAATAGTACCCTCATCGGCACCTTGTTCGGCAAGTGTAGCGGCGGTTTCGTTAGTAGATATAACCGATTGAAAGGCAGATATTCTACTGCCTATTTTTTTAGTTTGCAGGCAGTATGAAATTTCCGAATCAATGAGAGCATCAGGAGCAGAGATAAAAGTAACAGAATTATTATCGTTTTTAATGTCATATCCCCACGATTTAATCATTTGGATATGATTTAACAATTCTGTCAAAGAAATAGAAAATGTAGAGAGAATTTTCTCAACAGTTAGTGTCTGATTGAGACGAATATAATTTAAAAGAGATTCTGCAATTCTTTCTTTTTCAGAAACAGACACATTACCCCTCATCTGTTAGCAAGGTAAAGTCTGAACTGAC
>CALCCW010000141.1:0-4330 GCA_937900185.1 uncultured candidate division Zixibacteria bacterium
GGCCGGCGGGGGGTTATGAGACATAAAGCCGGTTGCGCCGGGGGTGGGGCGAGGTGGATCGAGGGTGCAGGATTTTTTTTTTTATTATTTTTTTTTGTGTGTCATTTTTTTTTTAATGATACGGCGACCACCGAGATCTACACTCTTTCCCTACACGACGCTCTTCCGATCTAGGGATTGACGGTTCTTTGCTGACTGAGGAAATGCGTCGGCAACTGCGAACTCAGGCACGGTCAACATTTTTTAAGGCAATGGCAGTTGTGCAGGAAGTTGTTGTCAGCACTCGGTCAGATTCTGAGGTTAATATTTCCAAAACAAAAAGAGTTGTACATTCACTGATAGATCAAATATCACAAGACGAATCATCACTTATCGAGCTTGCCTCTATCAAAGATTTTGATGATTATACATTTGCCCATTCAACCAATGTC
The DNA here is from genome assembly GCA_937900185.1 of uncultured candidate division Zixibacteria bacterium. Classification (GTDB taxonomy): domain Bacteria; phylum Zixibacteria; class MSB-5A5; order GN15; family FEB-12; genus QQUK01. Next base: position 432 of record CALCCW010000141.1, read on the forward strand.
GCCGTTTATTCTTTAACTATGGGAGTTCGTTTGGGTTTTGATAGAGCCAGACTTTCTCAGCTTGGTTTTTCGGCTCTGTTTCATGATATTGGAAAGGTAAAATTGCCTACGGATTTAATAACAAAACCGGATGCGTATGATGAAAATGACTGGATACAGATGCAACGACACCCGCTCTTTGGTGCAAAAACAATATTGCGAAATCTTAAATTTGATGTACATACTGCCAGAGCAGCCAGAGGTGCCTTTGAGCATCACATCAACAATGATTTTACTGGCTATCCAATGCTGCGGCTTGAAAAAACTGATACAACCCTATTCTCAAAAATAATTTCGATTGTTGATTCATTTGATGCGTTGACATCGGGGAGAGTCTATCTCAAAAAATCTATTGAACCGGAAGATGTTATTAAAAAAATGCAGTATCAAATGAAAGTTAAATTTGATGTGTTTTTGCTAAAACTTTTTAATGATATTATCGGTGTCTATCCGGTTGGTTCGTTGGTCTTACTGACATCGGATGAAATTGCCTTGGTGCTTGCAAATAATAAAACAGATAAATCAAGACCGTATGTAAAAGTTGTAGGAGATAAAAGCGGAATCCTCAAATCTCCGGTATGGGTAGATTTAGCTTCTGAAGAAAATTTACATCGTAAAATTGTCAGAAAAATAGAACCGAAACAACACGGTTTGGATATTAAAGATTTTATCTTAGAAAATTAAAAACGAAGCGATAGAGATACAACGGCACCTGACGATTCCGACGGCATAATATCTATTGACAATTTTTTCTCTTTTTCTTTCGGGAACCCGCTTAAATGAGCATCTACATAGGCATCAAACATAGCAAAAAACGATGTAATCACCGCATACCACGTAAATTTGTTCCGAAGGATTCTTTCTGAATCATATAAGCTGTGGTAGTAATTGCGGGTAGCAATATCATCAAAAGATTCATATTGATTCCACAAATCATTTGCTTTCTTCTTATGGATTAACGCTTTTGAAATCATCCAAATATCAAAAGAAGCGAATAATAGAGCTTTAATTTTTTTTTTGTTACCATACTGCCCCCAGCCGGGGACAAGCATAGACTTAAACAGGGCTTTCGTCGGATTTTGTAACAGGTGTTGTTCGTAATTTGTAGAATCAGTCACAAGCGAGGAACCTGCCAGTAATGATGTGTTTTGAAATAAAGTCGTATCAGGTGTTTTGGTTTCTTCAGCAAGTATAGTTTGTGAGAGTAGAACGAAAACTACACTCAAAATGTACAAAAACAATTTCATCTTCTGTAATTTCTTTAACAGATAACTTTCAGTTGTTTGTCAATTATTTCAATATCCAACACTTCGTTGGGAAGGACTATCAACTCACCATCCAGATACAGTATCTCACCTTTTACAGGCTGAATTGAAATTTTTTTACCTCGGAACAATTTGAACTCATTGGCAAATATATATTTCTCTTTATACAATTGGCGGATAAATTGATTGATATTTATTTTATTGCTGTCAAAATCAATAATAATTTCCGCTTGACCATCATCGGGTATTGAAGTTGGAGAAATCGGTATACCTACAGAGTTTGACAGTAAATTAATATTTAAAACGGTCGGGTTAACCTCAAACCGAAAAGCATCAATTTTGACAATAAGAGGTTCTGTCTTAATTGTCGTAACTGCTTTTTTAGCATTCTGACCCCATCTGAATGCAAAACGTGATAAAGATTCTTTTGCCAAAAGTTTCTGCATTTCAGGTATAAAACGGATTGCGGCAGAACCAAAGAATAACTGTTCACCAATAGCACCGGTATCAATTTTTTTATATGTTCCTTTTAGTATATTTTGAACAGCAGAATCAGTTGTAATTTCTTTATTGAGTGAACGAGCAATATTATTAAATTTACCTATCGGAAAAATACCTACCGGTAGATTTGCTTTCAGTCCGGCACGAGCAACCAAATTAACAGTGCCATCTCCACCGCAAGCAACTAAAGTTGTTACTTTACCTCTTTGTAAAAATGCTTTTGGAACCTCTCTATGCCATTTTTTGGCACCGATCGCTTTTAAAGATGTGTTGAGCAGTTTAAATGCTGTTTCCGGTTCAAAAATTGTATAGTTGTCTCCGTGATTTCGGATAGCGGTAGTTAATTTTTTGATTATATCTGAATTATAGTTTACTGCCTGTCTATTTACTAATAGGCAGTAATGTTGTGATTTCTTTCTTGGTTGTCCTTTTCTCATCTGACTAATATCAGCAAATTTATCACTATTCGCAATGAGAAAGAAATTTTAGCGATATTTCTTTTTTATTTTAAAACTTGAAACAGTATTGCTGTTTTTGTATTCTGTGCAGATGATAGTTGCATTGATAAAATCAGCTCGTCCGGCTCAATGGCTTAAAAACTTAATTTTGTTTGCGGCTCTTATTTTTGCCGGAGAAATGATGTATGCCCACAATGTTCTAAAAGCGTTGGCGGCGTTTTCTATTTTCTGTTTTTTATCTTCAGGGCTGTATCTTTTTAATGACCTGCGAGATAAAAACAAAGACAAAAAACATCCGATTAAAAAATTGCGACCGATTGCCTCCGGGGAACTTTCTGACACTGCCGTTACGGTTTCTATTTTTATTCTGTTTGGCTGTGGGTTGGCGGGGGCTTGGTATTTAAATGAGCCTTTTTTTATTGTAGCATCTGTTTTTGTTTTATTTAATTTACTTTATACTATTTTTCTTAAGTATATTGTGATAATAGATGTTATGTCGATTGCTTTCAGTTTTGTTCTGCGGGCGTATGCCGGAGCTGTTGTTATTGCGGTGCCGACTTCTAAATGGCTGCTTATAAATACGTTTCTTTTGGCACTGTTTTTAGGGTTTGGCAAAAGAAGGCATGAGTTGACCCTGCTTGAAGATAACGCTGAAAATCATCGAAAAATTTTAGACCGATATTCACCATATTTATTAGACCAATTAATGGGAGTTGTGACTGCATCGGTGGTGGTGATGTATATGCTCTACACATTTTCACCCGAGGTGTCATCAAAACTTCATACTGAAAATTTGTTTCTGACAATACCGTTTGTTGTGTACGGTATTTTTAGATATTTATATTTGATTCACAAAGAAGAGAAAGGCGGTTCGCCGACAAAGGTTATGATTTCTGATTTACCTATTTTGGCAACCGTTATTTTATGGATTTTAACTGTTATTATGGTACTGTATATATTATGAAAAAACTACTATTTGCCTTGCTGTTATGTATTGTTTTTGTTTCCTGTTCTAAAAAAGAAGAAAAACTTCCTCCTGTCGCACCTGCTTATATAATTGAGAATCTGGAATCAATGCCGTATTATGCGGATACGTTGTTACCTGAAAAACTTGAGAAGTACAACCTTGTTCTTAAAGAGCCTGTTCAAACAGTTCGCCCAAAAGAATTGCTTGCTAAATCTCCAAAACAAGCTGAACACTATCTGAATCACTATTTTGTAGGTATGACATCCGGTACGTATCAGATGAAAGACAACAGTTTAACGGCTGAAGTTCTCCAGTTTGCTGATGAAATAAAAGCGTATGGGTTTTATGCTTCTTTCAGACCGAATGGAATAAAAACAGAGAAAATTGGGGCTGAATCATTTCAATACGGCAACAGCCGTTATATGCTAAAGAATGATTTTGTTGTAATAATATCTGTTATACAGGTATCCGAAGAGGCAAATTCTGTTATGCGGTCTCTAAGTATTCAAATAGAAAATGCAATAATAGGTTCAAATGCTACTCCTCCGTTCTTTTTGCTTTTTCCGTATAAGTCCAAAATTATTCCGTCAAATCAATTTTTCCCTTATCAATATCTGAATATCCCCGCTCTTAATGAAGTCTATACGACATCCTATCTCATCGGTAGTG
>CALCCW010000142.1:0-2047 GCA_937900185.1 uncultured candidate division Zixibacteria bacterium
ACTTGAATCGCATCGAATGTCCTGCGATACGATAAACAATTAAAATGTGACTCAATATTAAAAAAATTTCTATTTTTTTATCTTTACTCAAAATCACTAACAGATTAGCTTATATAAGATTATAAGAGAATGAGAATTCTCTGACATGTTGAGATAAGTTTATTGTTATGTTTATTTTATAGTAGGGAACTTGTCAAACAGATAATTGTTTAACAATTGAATATTAAAATCTTGACAGTATTGCTGTCTGATTTTATACTATAAGTAAGGGAACAGCCCATCAACCGTCTAATATGACATAAGTAAAAGAGTAACAATTTCAAGCACCTTTCGTTTTACGGATTGAAGAGCTTCTGTTTTTCAATGGAATGAGAAAAATATGAAGCACAAACGAATTAAACCTTTGAGGAGGTGAATCTTGACAAAACGTTTACAACTGACCATCATTGTCATCTGTTTCTTGTTGGCACCAACATTTGTATTTGCCGGTGCAAATAACTTTGGCTTTGCCAAAACAACAGTAACTGCTGATAATCTAGTGGTTGTACCAATTGAAATAACTAATGATGTTGCATTAGCGGCTTTAGATATTCCTTTAAGTTTTTCAGAGGGAGTAACTCTAAAAGCTGTCGATTTTGAGGGAACTCGAGTCGATTACTTTGATTTGAAAATCGCTAACATTGACAATGAAAACAGAACAGTCATTATCGGACTGTTTCCGCAATTTACACCTGAAGCAAAACCTGATCTTGCCGCCGGAGAAGGTGTCATTGCGAAACTTATTTTTGAAGTCAATGATGAGTCAGTAACTGATATATCAATTGAAGAAGTTACTTTGAATGAGCCGGATCATGCTCTCACTTTTTTATCTCATAGTGATGACGGCAGTATTGTTGTTACTTACCCTGAGTTCAGTGGCTCTACCGTAGCACTTTCAAACGGAGTTGATGTATTACCGGAATCATTTGAATTATTACAGAACTATCCTAACCCATTTAACCCGACGACAAATATTTCATTTTCTTTACCTAATGCTGAAAATGTAAATCTTTCAGTATATAATGTCTTAGGGCAAAAAGTTTTGACTCTTGTAGATGGGCAGATGGATGCCGGCGTACATGTTGTTGCATTCGACGGTTCTTCCATGGCAAGTGGAATGTATTTCTACCGTATCGATACAAAATCATTTAGCGAAACCAAAAAAATGGTTATGCTAAAGTAGTACCAACATATTGTTCTAAATAAGCCTTTCTGCTTTTGCCGGAAGGCTTATTTTATGCTTTTTATTAAATTCTGCGACAATTTTAGAGCATATCTTGCGATTTTATCGATTTATGTAGTAGTTTAAAAACCACGAACATCGTAAGTCGTAGTTATACAATAGATTAAATTGTTCTTTGTCGGTTGGCATGTGATTTGTTTATATAAATAGTAATAATCACTGAAGTCGTGTCAGTTTTCTGAATTTAAAATGGCTTTCTTGGCGGTTGAGCTGTTTTAGAGACTTCAGATGGTGAGGAGAGAGAAGGTCCTAACAGGTAGTTGGGACCTTTTTCATATATATACTATTTTATTTGAATATACTGCAAATCTTCATCTTTTGCAGGAGATACAACAATAGTCGGCTGCGATTCTTTGCTTACCAAGGTAATTTCCACCGTTGGATTTTTTTTAGCCGAAGTAAACCGTGCCGTAATCATCGCTGCTTTTTTTAAATTATCATCCGAGCAATCACCGATAACCAAACAGACAGGTGAGCCGATACCAAGAGCTTCTACATGACCATAATGTGGTTTCTTGTATGCTTCAAGTTGGTTATTTTCTTTTTCATCTCGTCCAACAATCACTTTGGTATTATTATCAAGCCTAAAGTGTCGTCCGACACGTAGAAGATTTAAGTCATCAAAAGTAAGATGCACTGAATGTTTTAAAAGATCACGCAGAGATCGGAAGAGCACACGTCTGAACTCCAGTCACACTGATATATCTCGTATGCCGTCTTCTGCTTGAAAAAAAAAATAAAACAGAAAAAAAGCGACACACAGAT